>CAISJJ010000222.1 GCA_903885595.1 uncultured Bacteroidales bacterium | reverse complement strand
ACCCAAACGCCGGTTGCGATGAAAAGTAACCTGTGGTTTTATGACATGGAGGTATTGTTGAAACAACAACATCTTCAACATAGGAATAATTACAAGATGAGAGGCTATCCAGAACGGTCAGTTCGATCCTGTAATTGCCATTATCAGGGAATATCCATATTAAAGAATCACTTGAGTAGCCTTCCCTGTTCAGCAAGTTGTCAACAGGGATGGAGTCAATCTTCCATACAATCCGGTAATTTCCGGGTCCGGTTATGGAAGCGATGAACAGCCCTGAGTCAGCAGCAAACGTGTGGGTTAACATAATCACGGGAGGTGGCTGAATGACAATGGTATCAGCATGGGAGCCGGAACACCCGGGAATACTGGCGTCGGTGACGGTACAGCTCACGATATACTGACCAGGACAGGGAAACGTATGATCGACTGTCGCAGATAACGTATCCAGGGTTGTCGCATCACCAAAATCCCAGGTTAGCCTGCAATTTGCCGGTGCGATACCCGTATTCCTGAAAGTCATGGTGTTACAGATTTCTGTGCCTTCAACATTTTCTGCACTGAAGCTGGCATCAGCCAGACATGGCGGATACTCAACCGTCAGGATCAGCGTGTCTTTCCTGATACAACCACTTTCGTGAATCGCCGTGCATATGGCCTGGTAGTTCCCAGGACTGAAATATGATCCTGGTATATGATCGATGCGCCCGGAATTCTGAACCGGGGTCCAGAAATAAAACTGGTAACCATCAGGCGCGATGAGGTCAATCTCCCCGGTGGTCAGCATCGAAGTGTCTCTACCGATCGAAAAGTCCAGGCTGTCGCACTTGATGATGGTAAAAGGTGAACTGAAATCAAACACGGCAGGTTTATCATTGCATTTCACCCTGATGGAATAGTCATCTCCCTGGGGAAGATCGGTATACAGGGCATTTAATTGCCAGAGTTTGTAACTTGATAAATTATAGGCAGTTATTTGCCTTATAGAATCCCCGTTTTTAAAAAGATCAATGCGGAAGGATTCCCCGTTGCTAAAATTCTCGTTCCACTGGATAGCATATTCCGAACCCTGCAGTAAAAAGTTGCCGGCTTCAGGAGTGGTAATATCGATGAAACATGGATAATAAACCGGCACTGGGGATGACATATCGGAAAGGGCAGGGACTCCCACACTTGAAATTTTAATTTTGTACCAGGTTTCCGCGGGCAGATCGGTTGGCGGAGTCCATTCATACGATCCGTCGCTTTCTGTCGAACCGGTCAGCGTGCGGAAAAGGGTATCGGCAAGCAGCAGTTCAATCCTGACCGGACCGGAGATGTTGTCGGTCCAGGTGATGTTGCTGGTTTCTCCCATGCGGAATGCTCCGGGACCGGTATAATCGATGTAATCGGCAGGCAATATTTTGAAATTTTCGCTGAAGTCGTAGATTGATCCGGAGTAAACTTTAACCTGGTATTTGTTGCTGATTGCCAGGCTGGTTGGAACGGTCCAGAGTAGCGAGGTCCCGGTTGCATGGACCGAGATGACCTGGATGAACACATTGTTCAGGTAAAGGTCAATATGTAAACTGCTGCTGATATTATCACGCCAGGAGATGAGGTGCTGGGTCCCCTTTTTCATGGAAGAATCGGCCGTTGGCGATATTACAGTGATAAAATTGCCAACCGCGCTGTAAATTTCAAAGGGGTCCGAAAAATCATTGATCGTACTGTTCGCCCGGCTTTCAATCAATATATTGTAGTTTGCAGCTGGAACCTGGTTGCCGGGAATTGTCCAGGTATGGGAACCATCCGACGGCGTAGATGCAACAATGGTATCCTGTATTCCCAGGGATGGTTTTCTGAGAATAATCCTTACATTGCTGCTGATGTTATCATTCCAGGTGATATTATGGGTTGTTCCTGCCTGCCACTGGGAGGTAATGGAGGGTGATGTGACAAGGATATAATCGCCCTGGGTGATCTCGAAATCATCAGAAGCATCCTGCACCAGTGAACCATAATCCAGGGACCTTACGACCAGGTAATATTGGGTACCCGGGGACAGTGTCGCTGGAATAGTCCAGCTATAGGCTCCATCACTTTCTGTACCTGAAGTTATAATTTGAACGATAAGCCCGGTGGCCCTGTTGTATAAAGTGATGTCGACAAATCCTGGAATACTGTCTGTCCAGCTGATGGTATGCATGGTTCCAGTGGCCCAGTGACTGCCGGAATTGGGATATGTGACCGTAATGGATGGGGGATTTGTGATTCTAAAAATATCTGAAATGGCAACAACATCATGGTACAGAACGCCCGAAATCAATGTTTTGTATAAGTGCCAGTTAACCAGGGATGTCGGAATGGTCCATGGGTAGCCTCCGGCACTCCAGCTCACATTGTTCGCAATGACTGTAGTGTCTTTGGGATTGGCCGAAACATCAATCAGTTTAATATTCACGTTTCCAATATTGGTATTCCATTTTATATTGTGCGACAATCCCTTTTGCCATTCCGACCAGCCATCCGGGGCAACAATCTCAATGTACCGGTGAATTGAGATTGTGAAAAAACTGCTGTACGATGATACGGATTCTTCGCCGTTTTTCAAAACCCGTATCCTGTAATTAACCCCGGCTGTAATGTCGGAAGGAACTGTCCATTCATAAGAACCATCGCTGGGGATGTTGAGGGCGATCGCACTTATATAAGTGGCTCCCTTGTAAAGTTTAATATCCACATTTTCGGCCAGGTTATCCTGCCACTCAATCAGATGGCTGGTAGTCATCTCCCAGTCATCATTACTTACCGGTGTGATCAATTTGATCCTGGTTTTGATAGTGAAACAGCTGACTCCTGCATTTACCTGATGATTACCTACTCCTTCGATCAACAGGGAATATAGGGTACCCGGTGGGATGTCTGTTGGTATGGGCCAATCATAGATTCCGTCATTCGGTGTGGAGGCTGCAATGACGATGGTATCAGCCGTCCATTCATAAAGGCGGAAAAGTTTGATCCTCACGTTACCAGGGTAATTGCTGTTCCACCGGATGTCCATTACATTTCCCGGTTCGTGCTGAGAATTTGCCAGGGGTTGTGTAACGTTGATAGTTGCTGGCGGGGTAATCGTAAACGTTTCGCTCCAAATCCGCTCATAAGGTTCGGTGGTTCTTTCGAGTTCAAGGGCGTATTGTCCCTCCAAATCGGCGGGGATCAGCCAGTTAAATGACTTGCCTTGATGTTGATAAAAAATGGTACCGGTGATTGCACTGCCGGGTCCGGATTTTTTCATGTATCCAAGGCGGTAAGTTGAATCGGAATTCGGGTTTGAACTCCATTGGACCAGGTTGGGCATGTTTGACTGATATACGGTTGATTGTACCGGCGAAATGAAATTTGAGCGCTCGCCCTGGGCAATCTTCAGCGGGACCTCTTTTGAATAGTATTTATATTTACCATAGGCCGTAACCTGCAAATATTCAAAAATCGTATCACTCAACATGGGTTGTGACGGCAGCATGAAGGTGTAGTGGTTCACTCCCGGCCTATTCGGAATGCCCCGTATCGTGTCAATGAAACAACCATTCACCCAGTGATACGGTTTTCCATAGCTGTTGTAAGGCCATGACATAATGATCATGGCGCTGTCAAGAAGGCCTGCTTTCCCCGTTGAGGTCCATTCTACGGTGAGTTCAGTTTTGGACAGATGAACAGATCCGGCGAGAGGCGATTCAACTGTTACAAGCCCGGGAGGTGACAGGGGAGAGATATACGCCTGACTGGAATTATACGGACCGGGATCTCCTGGAGGATCAGCGCCATCCAGGGAAAACCATATATCATTATATGCTCCTTCCCAGCCCCAGTTGATATGGTAAACAGTCATCCAGCCATGGTTGTTAATCCATTTGTACCCATCAGCCACGAAAATGTGCCAATCTGCCGGATTCCATGATTCGAACCCGGAATAAATGATTGGAAATCCATCATAAATATTATATCGCATATATGGCTCCGAATTGAAATAAATTGTAATACTTTCATGAGTTGTTCCCGGATAACCGAAATCGTATCTCATTGCGTCATCAATATCAGAGGGAAATGTTGAACTACCGATGCATGTATAGTTTGTGCCCGCACTTTCGCCGCAATCACGGATCAGGTTGGCCACATCGTTATTGGTTGTTGTCAGCGCATCCGGCATATTGGCCCAGTTATATTTGCCGGGATATTCATGATATCGCATCACCTGGGCCATGGCAACCGGGCCGCATCCGGCATCTGCATGTCCATTGTCGCATGCCGGACCATGGTAAGGACACTTTTGATTGTAATATCCACCCTGTCCCCACATGGTCGTCATCAAAGGGCCAACTGAATCTTTAGAGAAATAGGGATCATGATTCGCCGCCATCAGAGGGAAAATGGGATCGGATAAATCCCATTCCTGCTGTTGCTTTTGGACTTCCGGCATTTTGTTATCTGCCCTGATCGCCCGCAGAACCCTTCTTTCATTAACCCTTAACAGATAAGCCATGGGGGGAGGAATGGTGTTTGTATCGAAAACATCTTTTGAGGAGATGGCGATTATGGGTTTTACAAGTGAACTTCCTGAGATGATTACAAAACCGGGCCTGTTCCTGAAGGCAACGACGTAATAGGTCACGGTGTCATGGGCCGTTTTGACCTGTTTGACATAAGGCTTCAGGGACCGGAAGCCTTGTAAATCAAGTTTGCCAAATAAGGCAAACTGTTTTGCAGCCATTTGAGCTGCAAGGGCTTCATCAACTTTATGGTCTGAGGCTCTCATGCCGAAGGGCATTGCCATCAGAAAGGAAAAAACGAACAGAAAATGTCTCATACTTGTTTGTTTTGGTTTTGGTTACAGATCAGATTATTCTATTTCCTGGATTTATTCTCTTTTGTTGTTTTAGTCTCTTTACCTTGTGGTCGTTCCATCGCGATGATGATTTTGCGCAATGCATCGTTTTCCTCTTTTCGCTGCTTCAGCAATTCCTTCACCTGATGATGAAGTGCTTCATGTTTCGGTTCCATGGTTGTTAGGTAAGAATAATCAGGCAATGATACAAACGGATAACCTTAACCACAAATAAAGGCATGATACAATTCTGATACAGAACCGGAAATGGCTGGTCACATTATTGATACAATGAGATTAATTAGCTGATAATCAGAAAATAATTACAGCTTCATGAGAAAGTTTATTAGATTCTCTTCACTGTTGGCGAGGTTCATCTTTTTTCGCAACCGGGTCCTGGCCACATTGATGCTATGTATGCTTTGCTTGGTGATGGCCGAAATGTCTTTGGTAGTCATATTTAACCGGAGGAAGGCACAAAGTTTGATCTCATTGGGAGTGAGATCGGGATAATCGGCGTTTAGCCTGCTGTAAAAGTCTTTATGAACCTGGGTAAAACGGACCTCAAACTCTTTCCAGCTCTTATCCCTTTCCATGGTCCGGATGTTTTGAAGAATGGATTCAAACCCGTCAACCGAATGGCCGTTTTTAACTGCGTTTTCAATACTTTCAATAACTTCCGCAGTTGCTTCATTATTCCTGATGATGGACATGGCGTTGTAAGTGAGCTCATTGTTTTTCATCTCCACCTCTTCCATCAGCAGAGCAGCATTCTTCTCTGCAATCTCTTTTGACTGACGCGAGTTTCTTGCCCTGAGCCGGAGGATGAAGATAATGGCCAGCAGGATAAGGACGAGGCTGGCAGAGAGAATCCCAGTTAGCAGATAGATCCTTTTTTTTGAAAATGCGTCCATGCGAAGCATTTCATTTTCAATCTGCATTTTCTCATTTTCAAACCGGGCCTGGAACTCTGCCAGTTTACTGTCGCTCTCCTTCGAAAAAACAGAATCTTTCAGTGCCTGGTAATGCTTAAATGCTGTCAGTGCTTTTTCCAGCTGGCCTGATTGTTCATAGACCTCCGACAACGACTTCAGGTTGCTTAACTGCAATGGTCTCAGATTGTTGATTAATGCGTGTTTCTGGCTGAGCATCAAATGTTCCGCTGCAAGTGCATATTCTTTTCTCTCCTGGTAATATTTACCGAAACTGTTCTGAAGCCGTGCCAGATCATCAGCCAAATCTGTCTTGGAAAGGAGAGACAGCCCTTGTTGCAGGTAGGTGTAACATTGATCGTACTCTTTCATTGCAAGGTAGGTGGCTCCGATATATGACAGCCTTTTACCCACTTTCTCGTTGTCGCCGAGCGATCGTTCAATCTCAAGCGCCTGCTGAAAATAGTTCAACGCTTCAGGATACTTCTGCCATGATTTGTAAACAGTCCCCAGATTGTTTAACCGGATTGCAATCCGTGCTTTGTTCCCTGCTTTTTTTTCAATCTCAAGCGCCTCCAGGTAATAATGGATTGCCTGTTCAAATTTGCCGGATAGTTCATAGACTTTTCCGATGTTATTCAGATCGGTTGAAATTTGGTCGGAACGGCCTGCTGTAAGGTCAATATCCATGGCTTTTTGAAAATGTGTAATGGCCTTCCCATAATCACCCCATTCCACATAAATGGTAGCTATATTTGAATAATTTGTTGCAATCTCTTCATCATACTTTGTTTTGATTGCCAGTTCGAGTCCCCGCCCGAAATATTTTATTGCTTTTTCGTATTGGTTCAGCATCAGGAAACAATAACCGATATCGCCCATCCTGTCGATATAGTTTCTTGATTCAACACCCGCCTCCTTCATTTCCACATCGGCCGATTGCAAATAAAAGCGAATGGCATCCTGCAGATTGTCCATGTTGAGGGAACTTTCTGCAAGGTTGTAAAGCGCCTGTGCCTCATCACCGGGCAACTTCAACTGTCGCGAAAGGGCTAGCGCTTCAGTCGCATAGGCAATCGCTTTGGCGGGGTAATCAGCAGAATAACCCGATGAAAGTTCATTCAGCGCCTGCACTTTTTCGATGCCTTTCTTCCCTGGCAACAACCGGGCAATACTATCAAGGTCAGAGGAGCCCTGCGTAACCAGCGACAGCATCAGTATGGCAATGATATATAGTCCCCGGGAATTAAATAAAAACATGGCATTAATTAACAACTATTTTTCCAATTGTGGTATAAAATTTTGTCTGAAGTTGAAGTAAAAAAATACCGGATTGTAATCCTTTCAGGTTCAGTGTGATCTGGTGTTCAGGATTCGAACCGTCGAGTTCTGCTTCCCTGACCCTTTGTCCCATGCAGTTATACAGGTACAGTTTTCCATGTCCTTCAAATGAATCCTCCCAAGTGACGATGGCCTGGTCCTTAGCTGGATTTGGATATATGCTGAGTCGCTTTGGCACATCCTGTTCTTCCTGGCCGGTACATAAAGGGATTGAGATGAAGTTTTTCCGGACAAGCGTTCTGGTATGTGATCCGTCGGAAACAGTCAGTTTTACATCAAATGTTCCGGGTGTGTTATATTGTACAACAGGATTGGCCTGATTGGCCAGACCGGGAGTTCCCCCGGGAAATTCCCATTGCCATGTAACAATATTATTGAATGAATCGTCGGAAAAATTTACCATACTTCCAGGGCATACGGAGGTTTTATCGGCGTGAAACAAGGCATATGGTCCGGTGATGTTCAATTCGAAAAATTCGAGGTACCGCTGCATCAGGGTGCGCTGCGACGAGGGTTCGGTTCCCCCTGTCATAGATCCGAATTCAAGGAACGTTCCGATGGTTTTGTAATCCGGCCCGGGGTAAACGATTTCGAGATTGCGCCCAGGTACATCGGTATTAACGAACGTTGGGTATGCAGGGGTTTGTGGCTCAAAATTGAACCGGCAGAAATTGGGATTGCCGATGTAAGAGAATGACATGGCATCGGTAAAAGTACCGGATTCGCCAATGGCATCGTTAAAATAGTACAACGGGCCATTGGCGGTAGTATATTTGAAATAGGGATGTAACACTGTGTTATTGGAATAGTGCCAGGTAAAATAACTTTCCATATAAAGGTTCCCGTGTGTTTGCAGGTATTGTGCCAGTGTAGAGGCCTCCGCGAAATTGAGCACATGCGATCCCGTACTTGATTGCCCCAAGATAAGAAAGATGCTGTTGTAGCCCGAAGTTTCGATGTTAAGCGAGTGCAGGGTATCATATGAAACATTGAGACTGTCAAGAGCCTGTTTCATCGCATTCATCGACGCATTCGATGTTGCCAGGTTGATCAGGGCAACTGCTTTTTTTCCGACAGGCAGCACAAAATCCATAACCTGGTGCAGGGATGTATCCGATGATGCAGTAAGTCGCATTGCTGCAGCGTGCCCCTGTGGTGTTAACCGTGAGGCCTGAAGACGGAAGGACTTTATGTGCCTGGTGAGCGGATTGATGAGATCGATATCCTGGACGGGGTCGGATAGAATCTGCACACTTGGATCCAGTGATTCAAGTTGCAGGGCCACATTCGGTAACGCCAGGTTCCCTGAATTTTTTAAGGTCACATATAAATCGGTAATTTCACCCGGATCGAGCAGGTTGTTATCTCCATCCTGGATCTGTGGCGGCATGAATTCCAATTGTGCTGCAGCAACATGAATGTCGGTTATTTTATTCCAGTTTCGGGTTCCGCTTTGTAAATGAAGAGCCAGCCGGACAGGATAATTAAAGGGAAGTGGATTCCGGAGTGCAAAATGAAGCCTGTCATTCAGTGTAACCGGCTCTCCCGGATTGAGCGCTGCAACGGAGACAGGGCCCTCAATTACAACACAGGAGGTGTCGGGCGATTGCAGGCTGATGATAAGGTTGCGGATGACGGTTTGACCGGTATTTAGTAATTTCAAATTCATGGTTGCCTGTTGACCGAATTTCAAATGATCATCTCCCCCGCATACCACCTCCTGGGTTATCGTCAACCCACTGGATAAAGTCAACATGCGTGAACTGGTAAGGTTTTCTTCATCGGTAACCCTTATCGGGACTTCAAAAATAGCAGTGGTATCGGCTTCTGTCACTGTAAGGATTCCATCGGGCGAAATATTGATGCCTGCCGGGTTTGGCAGCGGAAGGTACCGCGTTGCCTTATCTTTGAGGGTATTGGTATGCCACCGGGCTTCGATATTGTTGTTGAGCATATCCCCTTTGGAGATCCCGGTGTAAACAGTTGGCATTTTCATTGCACCGTAACGGAATTCAAATCTTCCGTCGGGATAAAGGATCAAGGCAAAACTATTATTTGAACTGCCCGGATAGGCAAGTATGGATGCTGACCACCAAATGACAACCGATGAGGCATCGGCATGGTAAAACACCCCGTTGCTGTTCGCGGGGATATAAGTATAGTATTGTGAAAATGCCGGGCTGATGATCGGAAACATCCGCAGCATGGCCAGTTCGTCGGTTATATAGGGGGCAGGCAGTGCATCCGGTTCAAAGGATACGAAACCATAAAAGTTTATGTAGATGCTGTCGCGCAAGGATCCGTAGAAAGGAAACGAGAAAGGGAGCGCCATTGCTGTATAGGGCCGGAGGTCGCTGATTTTTGTCAGCGGACTTCCGGTATTGGGTGGCAGGGAATCGGTAAAATGTTGTTCAGCGTAGCTTTCGTGCAGCGACCAGGTATAAGGTTTTGTACCTCCTGAAGCTCCAAGCTGCACCTGGTAGGACTGTCCGGAAACGTAGGGCGGCAGTTCGTTGGTGTTGATGACTACCTTTGGTATGTTTACGGTGGCAACAGCCGAAACCAGGGTGAGATCATTATCCAGGATATTCACTGCGGCTGTGGTGGCCGTGAATTCCTGCTGAGCGCCGGCATAACTTATGAACGAAGCCTCCATGATGGTGCCTGAGCCGGAATAATCGGGATCATGTTCTTCAACGCCAATGAATAACCTGGCAGTTCCATTTTCAGGGAACCAGTTAAGCAGGGGGGTGACATCAAGTCCGAATTCAAGGGATTCTGAACCAGGTTCGCCGGCATTGCCAGTCATGACATTGTCGCCACCCTGGTAGTTGAAAATGGGAAAGGAAATCGTGTGATCGGGAAAATCCGCAGTTGTATCGGCATTGATTCCTGCTATAAGACGGATGCGCTGCCTTTTGTTGTAATCAATCGTCACCTTCGTCGTCAGCAGGGGATGGTAGCCGGTATCGGCCTTCACGATATAAACCCGGTTGTTCCAAACACCTCCTGCTTCATAGTTACTGGCCATGGCGCTGTACAAAACATAGGCATAGCCCTCATTTTCCCACCAGTATCCCCATGAATTGGCAAATTTAAAACCGCCGATTTCCCAGTCTTTTGCATCAACGATGCCATCTGCATTGATATCGAGATGGTTTGTGTATTCCCCGTCGCCATTCAGGTCATAACGGATGGAATCATTATATCCAACAATACACAATCCATGGTCGGGTATGGGATGCCACCAGAGCTGTACACTTTTTCCGGCTTCCGGTGTGCCGGCAGGTAACTGACCCATTTCGAACCAGCTGTCGGTTGTAAAACAGGCAACTCCCCCGGTAGCCGATCCGTCGAGATGGTCGTACAGGTAGTTTCTGAGGGTATTGATCCCATTGGCGCTGTTGACAGGAATTGCACAGACCTGTTTGAGGCGGTGGTTCATGCCACTGAAATACTTGTCGTAGCCCGAAGTCCATCCCAGGTATGAGCCCGTCGTATCAGAACCAAAGTAATCGTTTGTCATATGTCCCTGCTGCCTGATTACATCAAAACTATGCAGGAAACTGACACCGATATACCGGCCTCCCTCGTTGAAAAAATTCCAGGTATAATGTGCAGGGAAACGATTTTCCCAATGCCAGCCCGGTGTATTCCGCAAACGGTTAAATTCGTAACCGAAGGTATAGGCAGGGCCTGAATATTGCTGGCAGCTGTAAAACTGGAACTGATCAAGTAAACCGGGCCAGTAGTCGTTTTCCGAATTGTCGACTGATGAGGGGAGGGTGGCTTTCAATCTTTCAGCGGGAACAATCAGTACCGGTACCTGGGAAGCCGCGATGGAATCGTAAATTCGCCGGGGGACCGGGTATTCAGCATTAAACCTGCGTTCCCGGGCATGCTGGGCGCGGCCTTGAGAAAATGTAAAAAGCAGGAACGTGAAAAATATACAGGTTGAAAGGAGGTGTTTCATGAAAAAATAAATATGAGGTGGATAATACAAAGATATTTAAGAAAAGACAACGAAACGTCAGTTAAGGTTGCTTTCGGTGCAAAAAAAGCAGTTTATTTAATTTTATAATTCAAAATAAAAAGCTTACTTTTGCACCCCCTGAATCAAATGTTGCTTTGCGGCTTCGTTTGGTAAATTGCCCGGATGGCGGAATTGGTAGACGCGCTAGTTTCAGGGACTAGTGTCCGTACGGATGTGCAGGTTCGAGTCCTGTTCCGGGCACAGATTTAACATCGTAAAGACCCGTAGGTTAAGCACTTGCGGGTTTTTTGTTTTAGGTGGTTGTATGCAGGGTTGTATCTATTTATCCGGTTTAAGCCTGTTCAAAACTTTTTTCAAGAGCGTCATTTTATTGCTGAAAATCGATCATCAGCAGACTGAAATTTTATCTAATTTCATGTGGTAAACCAAAACCATTCTGTTATGGATAAAATTCTATACCCCTCGCGTTATCTCAAAGGGACTATCTCTTCCATGTCAAGTGTATCGCAAAAGCTCCTCGGCATTGGAAAGCCATACGAAAAGCTCCTTCTCGAAATCAGGAAACTTGACCCTGAAGGCGATGAACCTACTCCAACTGACAGGGCGATCATAAAAACCCTTGGTATCAAACCCAATGTATATCGGAAATGGATAAATCAGATCTATGCCGACCTTGTTGCGTTGTTGAAGGATGGGGATGATCCAGGGTTTGTGATCAAAAAGTTGGAACACCACATATCCTGCAATGAACAGAACAAAAATTCATACATCATAACCACCTTACCTGAAACCCCACGGGTTGGATCATCCTTTCAAATTGAATTTTTTCGCCCGGTTTTTGGGAATGATCAATTCTATGTAGACAACGTTTCCTAAAGGTTGCTGGATGATATCATGATTGTGTCAATTTATCTGCGCACTTCGTTTTGTAATGAGTATGTCAAACATAAGGAGGGGCAGGAAGAATATGAAGCCTGGCAAAAAGGACCGGCTTACTGGTGGGAGTGGATCCAGAAGAAACATGGCAGCATATGACCTCAGGCTTAGATTATATAGAGCTGAATTTGGTTCAGCCGGACGAAGTTATCGACTTCATGGCGGGAATTGAAGGCATAGGTGGCTTTGATTTTGCCTGAAGGAACATAGATGGTTAAAAAGAAGTTGACGCTGACCGGTGCGGGATATGGGCTTGCCGAATCGAATAAAGAGACCCGTAATAAACTGGCTGTGGCTGGCTGGTTATTTGATGATTTCATGGTGACCTCCGCTTTTTGGTGATTGAATGGATGAATTGATAAAAATTCAAATCTTAGGCAGCCTGCAACGGAGTAAATTTTAATACGCAAGGCTGCCGGTCATTTTGTTACTTTAAAAAAACAGATGATCAAAAAAATGACGGCACCCGAAGGGTATGGCCTTGCGGATTATAAATTTACGAAGCCACCTTTGGGTAAGATTTCAATTTTTGCTGCAAGAAATACCAGCTTATTTAATGCCGGGCAGAAATCAATCAGAATAATAACCCATCGCCGATTTTGTTGGTAAATCCTGTTGGCTGAGGAGTCATTGTTGGATATTTCCTGACAGATTATTTACCTTGAGCACCTTCCACTGATTTTGATTGACCATTTCAACCTATTCACAAACAATGTTCAGGGGTGGACAGTTTAGCGTGGCAGAGACTGGATATTTAGTGCGTGTTTTCCACACAAGCGTGTAAAAAAAAGATAAGCCGCCAAAACAAGAAAAATGATTTTTTAAATTAAATAGTTTAACTTTGTGTTCGTAGTTATACTATACGTATGAATAATGGCACAAAAATAAACCAATTGTTGCAGGATATCCCGGCAGGAGTTGTACTCTTGTCATCATGGCTTTCGGCTAGAGGTTATTCTTATGAATTGCAGCAAAGGTATCGCAAAAGTGGCTGGCTGACAAGCATCGGCAAAGGGGCCATGATGCGCACCGGGGATAACATAACGCTGATTGGCGCCCTGTACAGCCTGCAGAACCAGGCAGGAATTATGATCCATACAGGAGGCAGAACAGCCATGGGATTGCAGGGACTTGCCCATTACCTTGAACTAAAACCAAAAGAAACGCTTCTTTTCGCAGCGCGTGGTGTTAAACTGCCGGCCTGGCTCGTACACAAAAGCTGGGATACCCAACCTGTTTTGATAAACAGCTCTTTGTTGCCACCAGAGACAGGGTTGACCGATTATACAGAGGGAGGGTTGACAATAAAAATTTCCAACCCGGTGAGGGCCATGCTTGAATGTTTGGAAATGTCGCCAGAAAGGTTTAGCCTGGATGAGGCTTATCAATTGATGGAGGGCCTGTCGTTTCCGATACCTGAGGTTGTACAGTCGCTGCTCGAACAATGTAATTCTGTTAAGGTGACCAGGTTGTTTCTTTTTCTTGCAAAAAAGGCAGGACATGGTTGGTTCGACCACCTTAAAACCGAAAAACTTAATTTGGGCAAAGGAAAAAGAGCGATCGTACCAGACGGAGTCTTCGTACCGGAATACCAGATCACAGTCCCAAAAAGCTTACTATGATTGATCAAAGGTATAAAAAACAGGTCAGGCTACTTTTACGCATATTACCAGAGATTGCAAGAGAACCATCGTTCGCATTACATGGCGGCACTGCAGTTAATTTATTTCACCATAATATGCCGCGATTGTCGGTTGATATTGACCTTACCTGGCTTCCAATTGGTGACAGAGAATCGGACCTGCAGGCAATCCGTGAAAAGCTTATTAGGTTAAGGACCCGGGTCGTTAAAAACATTCCCGGGATTATTGTCCATGAACCGGTCATTGAACCGGAAGAATTTAAAATGCGCTTTACTTCATCAGATGGTTCAGATGTGAAGGTAGAGGTGAATACAATTAACCGGGGTGTTTACGACAAGACAGAAATATTAAGCTTATGCCCCCGGGCACAGGAAATGTTTGAAATGTATTGCGAAGTGCAGGTTGTTCCGTTTGGACAACTGTATGGAGGAAAAATTGTTGCCGCCCTTGACAGGCAACATCCACGGGATCTTTTTGATATAAAAAACCTTTTAGATAATTATTCGTTTGATAAGGACTTATGGAAGGGCGTCTTGTTCTGTTTACTCAGCAGTAAACGGCCTCTTCATGAATTGCTGGAACCATCACTACCTGATCATCGCAGGGTTTTGGAAACCCAGTTCGGCGGCATGACAGATCAGCCTTTTACCTATGAAATGTTCGAATCAACAAGAAATCATCTGATAGATACGGTTCGTAAAAGTGTAACGGATCAGGAGCGCTCCTTTTTAATCAATTTTACCATGGGAGAACCTGTTTGGTTCCCGTATGATTTTAGCAAATTTCCGGGAGTTCAGTGGAAGTTGTTAAATATACACAAGTTAAGAAAGGAAAATCCTGCGAAACACAGCATTTTGATTGGAAAGCTAGAAAAAGCACTTGTTCCATGATCAAGCGATTGTATAATCCATGGAATATCACCAATGATGGCGAGCGCGAGGCAGACAGGCAGCTGATGCTTCCGGGGAAGATGGAGGATGAGCCTGTTGTCGTAATGCACAGTTTGCGTATTTCTTCGCGGTTTCACCGGGTGCAGATGTCGGGGGAGTGTGATTTTGTGATCTTCTCCAGGCTGGGTATCATGGTGGTGGAGGTTAAGGGCGGGATCATGGGCTATGGTTCTGCAGATCACAAAGACCATGGCTTTTATCGCCTAACGGGAGATGATCGCAGGGATCCGGTTAAAAACCCTTTCGTCCAGGCGGATGAAAATGCGCATGCGATTCAGAGTTTTCTGCGGGAAAAGGGGCAACTCAACATTTTCGTGGGTTCGGTTGTATGCTTCCCGGAATGTGTGTTTGATTGCGACGGGGTGGAGTATAAATATCTGTGGCACCGGGGGTGTGAGAAGGAGTGGTTGCCGATGATCCTGGATTCGCAAAAGGAACAGATTGCCGAATTCTATGAAAAGCAGGATGAGCGAAACGTGGCGATGCGCATCACATGGGAAACCCTGGATGAGGCACGGATAGGAGCGTTGACCGAAATCCTGAAGCCGGAGTTCGATCCGCGGCGGTCTCTTTCACAAGTAAGGCTTAACCTGGGGGAATCGGAGCGGAGGCTGGAGGAGGGGTTGCACATCCTCCATGGATTAAGCGAGAATCAGCGGATCATGGT
>CAISJJ010000221.1 GCA_903885595.1 uncultured Bacteroidales bacterium | reverse complement strand
ATAAATCATTCCTTTGGGAGGTGTCGACATAGTGCCTGGAATTGAGATCAGATTTTAAGCCATACCGGTTTTTCAAGCCGGATGGAAGATCCGACGATATACCCTTTCTTATTGATATGTATCTTCCGGATGTAAGCTAGTTTCTTGACAGGTTTGTTTTCATCAGGGCTCTTCGACATGTACGAAAGCCATGCCGACTGCTTTGTCTTCAGCTTTTCTATCATCTCCTTCACAATGGGTTTGCCGATGGCATCTTTCAGGTTCAACAGTTTACGGCCGCTCAGGCTTGGGAAAGAGGGATCAACCAGGGCGGTGCCTTCTTCATCAAGGATAAAGATGTAGGAATCATAGAAATTATATCTCCCCGATTTGTCAAGAAACTGCGGGATCATATCGAGTCCGTTTCTCTCAAGCCCAATACATGCCGAATCGACCATGCAGGAAACAAAGATCTTTTCAGCCTTCTGTTTGTAATTCCCGCTGCCGATAGCAAAAACATGGCCAGCCGGATCGGTTACCCGCATGATATAGGAGCTTTTATATTCGGGATAGATCTCCCCTGGTTCCATCCAGAGATAATGCACCCATCCATGAGGATGCTTTTTGTTGGAGGCGATCTGAACAATCTCCCCGATGACAGGTTTTCCGTTCAGGTCTTTCATATTGATGATATTTCTTCCGATCAGTTCCGGTGAAACCGGGTGAAAAATGCAGGTTCCGTTAAGATCGTAAACAAAGAGGTACCTGTTGCCGCTCTGCCATTTGCTGTTCTTCCGGGCGAAATCACGGAATGCAACATTCCCCTTTGTTGTAATAAGGTCGGCAGCATCTTCAACAAAAGCCACCAGCTTTCTTGTTTCATCGAACTCGTAGGATTCGAAACTTCTCTTTTCATCGGTGCACGAAAACGCAACAGCCAGGAGGGCGATGAGCCCGAGAAGGTGTTTAACGGAATTAATCAGCTTACCGGGAAAGGAGTACATAGAGATTTTTCAACAATGTAACAAATATAGTTTTTTCCCGGTCAGAAGTTAAAACCTGCCGAAAAAAATCCTTCATAATTCAACGGTTCATATAATGCAAGAAATAGCTGATTTTGCTGGAGTGGCAGAAAATAACAGATTTTGATGGCTTGCATCAGGGTAATAACTCATATGGGTGTTTTGTGGACAAAACGGATTATCTGACCACCTGCCACCGGTTTTTGTTGACCACCTAACATTAATATTAATCAATAAAATTCTGTCTCCCCATGCAGAATTCATTACTTTTTTATCGATATTTGGGTTTGTGAATTATGCAGGCTAAAACCTGTCACATATGATACTATTATTATCGGTAAAAATCCTGTAAAAATGAAATCAAACCTATTATTTCGTTCAGGAACCATCCTTGTCCCGACTGACTTCTCGCCGGTGTGTGACAATGCGGTTTCGTTTGGCGTCAAACTTGCCAGCGCCTCGGGCAGCAAAGTCTGCATTCTTCATATCATTAATAATAAAACCAGGCGCGAATTAAAAAAAAAGGACTCCGGCCCCGGATCTATTGATAACAAACTTAAAGCGTACCAGGATTTGTACAAGGAATCAGAAAACGTACAGGTTGATACCATCCAACGGGAAGGCCAAATTTATACAACCATCAACGAAACTGTTAAGGAAATTGGCGCTAATATGATGGTATTGGGAACCCACGGGAAGAAAGGATGGCAATACCTGCTTGGAAGCGATATCTTTAAAGTTGTTTATGAGTCATCTGTACCAACGGTGGTTGTGCAGAACCTACCCATGAATGAAACCGGAAAAATTGTGGTTCCGCTCATCGATGATTATGACGTGGATGATAAATTGCAATTGATCGGGCAAATGGCCCGAACATTCGATTCACAAATACTTTTTTTTCAGCCCACCGAAACAGATCCGGAACTTAACAATCGACTGTCGATCTTCATTAATGACATGAGCGTCAGGCTTAAAAGTGACCAGATTTCAAATTCAACCTCATCAGCTGACCTAAAAACTTCGTATCAGATCGCACTCAGATCATATGCCAGCCTGCAAAAGGTCTCCATGATCCTGATAATGGTAAGGCATAGCCTTGAAACACCTGCAATAAACCCGGCCGACTGGTATGAAGAGCTGCTTTTCAACCCGGAACAAGTACCGGTGATGGTTATCAATCTGACTAAATTTTAACATCAAAACCAGCTGAAGATGGTCATCGGCTGCGGTCTGTTCAGTTCCCTCATCATACGATTAAAAGCGCTCGCGGCCTCCTCTGGAAAATACAACCTACCTTCGTCAGTAGTCCAGATTTACATTAAGAAATTTTATGTACATTTACTACCAACTTTAAATTATAAAATGGTAATTAAAGAAAAAGTCTATACCAATGGAAATGCGAAAACAAATTGAACAGCAAATCATCGAAAAAGCGATGAAAGATGAGTCTTTTCGTAAGCTGCTCCTCGAAGAGCCGAAAATAACTCTTGAACGGGAGGTGGGGATGCGAATTCCCGATTCAATAAATGTCAAAGTCATCGAGGAAGATACACAAACATTTTACCTTGTCCTGCCTGCAAAATTTAATCCTGAAACAGAGGATGAACTTACTGAGGCAGACCTTGAAATGGTTTCAGGAGGATATGATTATTCAATGCCAGAGACCGCCTCTGAAAATCCTGAGGGGTGTGGTGGTGGTGGTCCTGGCCCAACGATACTCAATTGACAGCATTTTAAGTATATCAACCGAAAAACAAATCAACCGAAGCCTTGAGCAGGCTCAACCCTGATATGACCTTTTGTTATGTTGCGGGGGCTGGTACCGACACGAGCGAGAAAGGAAAACTGATTTGGCCCTGTGTAAAGAGCAAAACTAAAAATGACCATTCAAAACTATTAACGGGCTCTGCAATAGGGAAATATCCAATAATGCTGCTATTTATTGAAATACTTTTGTATTAGCGTCATTAATTCTTCGCCATTAATTGGTTTTGAAATATGATCATTGCATCCGGCATTCAAAGCCTTTTGCCTGTCACCTGAAAGGCCATAGGCGGTCTGCGCAATGATGATCACATCCTTGTTAAACTCACGTATTTGACGCGTGGCCTCATAACCGTTCATTTCAGGCATCCTGATATCCATCAGAATCAAATCAATATCTGCGTTATTTCGGCATGCCGCAATGGCTTCAACGCCTGTATTGGCATTTAAAATTTTACTGCTATACTTCCTGATTGCCCTTGTTATGAATTGTTCTGATGCTTCATCGTCTTCTGCAATTAAAATTTTCAGGTTTTTTGTCTGATTCTCCTCTCTTCCGGAGGGAATAATATTTTCGACAGCGATTTTTTCCTCCGGTTCAATATTATAAGGAATGGTGAAATAAAAGGTTGATCCTTTCCCCTCTTCACTTGCTACCCAGATTTTTCCGCCCAGCATTTCCACATATGCTTCAGCTATCGACAAACCCAAACCTGCCCCATCATGAGCACGTTTGTTGGAAATATCAGCCTGAATAAAACGTTCAAATATGGCTTCCTGACGGTCTTTGGCAATTCCAATACCGGTATCTTTTACAAAAAATTCAAGATAGTTGCCCTTTTTCACAGATCCTATCTCAATCAAACCTTCATTGGTGTATTTAATGGCATTTTTGACAAGGTTGGTCAGGATTGCATAGATTTTTTCACGGTCTGTTTTAATGATGGATTCGATTGCAGGCAACTTTTTTTTGCAGAAAAGTTGTAATCCTTTTTTCTCAATCTCAGGTGCGAAAAAATCGTAAATGTAGTCGATTTGGTCGTTGATATTGGTTTCGGAAATTGAAACCTCCATCTGACCCGATTCAATCTTAGAAATATCCACAATGTCGTGGATGATGTTCAGCATGCGTTTACCGCTTTTCTCGATGATGCGGATATATTCTTGCTGCTCCTTCCCTGTAAGATTTGGTTCTTTAAGCAACTGGGCAAATCCCAGAATGCCGTTCATGGGGGTTCTGATCTCATGACTCATATTGGCAAGAAAAGCTGATTTCAGCCGGTCGCTCTCTTCGGCTTTTTCCTTGGCTTTGATGAGCTCCGCCTCTGTTTGCTTCATGTCGGTGATATTTGCATTGAAGCCATACCATGTTACACTACCATCAGCCAATTTTTCAGGTGTCGATCTTGAAAATATCCATTGAATTGGCTTGTTGGGTATTTGTACCCTAAACTCACAGGTAAAGTAAGTCAAATGCTTCGCAGAATATTCGATGTCCTTAATGACCCTCTCTGAATCTTCAGGGTAAATTACCCTGCCAATAGGCGTAAAATCTTCAATTACATCTTGCGGGGAACATCCAAAAATGTTCTTAATACCTTCAGAAGCTATGGGAACGCAATAAGTTCCATCAGGCCTTCTTGTAAACTGAAAAATCAAGTCAGGCAAATTTGAAGAGAGCTTTCTAAACTGGACATCTTTTTCACGAAGCGTATCTTCCGCCTTTTTGCGGTCGGTGATGTCACGAAGAAATGCCACAAGACGCCCCCCTGCATCAGGCTGATATTGAACACTGATTTCTACAGTAAAACAACTCCCATCCTTACGCCGGTGTAAGGTTTCAAAACGATCTTCTCCCTGTGTTAATACTTTTTGCATGTGAGCACTTGTGTCGGCAGAAGTTTCACTGACTTCAATATCGGAAATGGTCATGGACAACAGTTCCTGTTCACTATATCCGCTCATTCGGCAATAGGCTCCGTTAACTTCTATAAGTCGTCCTTGCAGATCAGTCTGCCAGAAGCCATCCATAGCAGATTGTAAAATGGTTCGATGTTTCTTCTCACTTTCCCTTAGTTCCTGTGTTGTCTCCGCTCTTTCCTTAAGCAGTTTTATTTTCATCAAAGCAAGGCTTATCTTTCTTGCAGCGGAGCCAAGAAAATCAATTTCTTCTTCTTTCCATTTTCGATGTTCCAGAATTTGATTTAATGTAAACACATGATAACCGTATTCTTCAAAGGCAAAGGGATACCATATTAAACTTTTGATTTTAAAATGATCGTGTAGAATCTTTCCTGATTCATCTTTCTTAAAAAACTCTCCTACAGCATCACTATGGCTTTCCAGATATGTTTGGGTTTTCATAATTTCCGTAAACGGAACTAGAAACATCTCAATAGAATATTCGCCTTTCGTTGCTGCAATGTCAGGATGCTCTTGTTTTAACCATTCACATAACCCTGTAATCCGATTTTTATCAAACGAAACATTATAAATTAAAGCTCGATCCAGCTTAAGGGTTTCTCCAATAATACGGTTGGCGTTTTCTAAAATATCTTCTGCTTTTTCGTTGAAAATTACGACTTCAGCAATCTCTTTTAAAGCTGTGGTAAACAATAATTGTTGATTACGGAAAACCTCTATATTCTTGCGTTCCGTAATGTCTTTATCAATTCCCCTGTAACCTCTGAGATTTCCTTCTTTGTCCAATATTGGAACCCCGTTTGTCAAGAGACAAGTTTTTTTCCCATCGTTCCCGATAATCCAATTTTCTAAATCCTTCAAGGGTAATTTGTTTGAAGCGATTTCGGAAAATATTGTTGCCACTCTCTGTGCTTCATCAGGCGACATAAAATCGAAAGGGGTTTTTCCGATGATATCCTCAGGAGAAAGAGCTAAAATATCAGAAACCTTTGGTGAGCAGTAGGTATATACTCCATTTACATCAACTTCCCACACCCAATCGGCCATACTGGACGTAATATCTGAAAGTCGCTTTTCACTTGCCTTGAGTGCAGAGTCGACCTTTATTCTTTCTGTTATATCTCTGCCTGTATTGGTGGCACCGATTATCTCATTTTTATCATTGAAAATGGGATTATAATAACCTTCATAATAAACAGGCTCTACATCTCCAAATGCTTCTACACTTGAATAAGATTCTCCGAGAAAAACACGGTCAAAATTCTCCTTGGCGACTTTTCTGTCTTCTTCTGAACATAAGCACTCCAGAAAATTCATCCCTTCTTTTATGTCCTTATCATATGCTAACTTCATTATATCCGAATGAACCCTATTGAAAAACAGATACTGATAATTTCGGTCAATAGAAAAAAAGATGGTGTCTTTCTGACTTTCAATGCTGGATTTTAAGAGTAATTTTGAACTACGTAGTGCATCTTCAGCTTGTTTTCGTTCAGTCACATCATTGAAAAATCCGACGCTGCATTTTCTTCCATTGAGGATAACAGGAGCGCCAGCAATGTCGGCATAAAAAACTGTGCCGTCTTTTTTCCGCAGAGGTACTGCTAAAGACATGGATTTCAATCCCATCATTTGAGAAGCAAACTCTGACATTGCCAAATCCAATCCTTCTTTTGGTACTAAATTCTCAATGCTGAGCCGCTGAAACGCTTCATCTGTATGTCCGAATAGTTCGCAAATGGCTGGATTGAAAAACAAAAATCTTTGGGTTTCGATATCGATAGCTAAAATGCCATATGAACTTCCGTTAAGCAGCACACGGTAATTTTCTTCTGACTCTCTCAAAGCTTGCTCATCATGTATGCGTTTGGTGATATCCATAACATTTGCCAGCCATCCCAAGGTTTCTTTCCCATCACTAAAAGGTGAAATTATCACCTGTACGGGAATAAGAACACCATCTTTACGAACAAACACCAACTCAAATCCTTCCTTCGGTGCCTTTCCCGCAAGAGTAATCTGAAATGCTTCATTAATCGCCCGTAAGTGTTCTGGTGGCCAGTACACATATGGTGCAGTTTGTCCGATAAGTTCTTGTTCCGACCAATCCAACATCCTGCAAAAAGAAGGATTGACATAAATTTGACGACCTTCTTTGTCTACGATAGCAATGCCACTGGTTAAACATGATTCTATGGCATTTCGGAAATTTTGTTCCGCAATTAGTTTTTCCTCCGCTTGCTTGTGTTTGGTGATATCAATTGCAAGTAAAAAACATTGTTCGTCGTTTTTTGTAATTATTCCCTGAAGTTGAACATACATTGGCAAGTTTCCATCCCTTGAAAGGGTTACCTCACAGGTTTCTATTTCTTTACAGGTAAAAAGGTTAGTAAGAAAGAGATTGAAGGTCTTTTTGGTATCATCAGAAACAAAGAAGCCAAACCGGCTGTTTTTTAGTTGCATGCGTTGTTTGCCCAGCATACTTGCCCCAGCAAGATTTAAGGCAAGAATTTCACCGTCTTTGGAGAGGGTATAATACCCAGTCAGAGCAAACTCGTATAGCTCGGTGTATTTATCTGCGACAACTTCTGCTTGCTTCTTTGCCAGAATGAGTTCGTCATTCTGCATTTCCAACTCAATCTGATGCACCTCAAGTTCATGAATAAGTTTAAGTGTTTCTGTATCAGAAAGCTGTAATCTTGCTTTTCCTGATTTCTTTTTTAACAGAAGTTCTTCGGCCTGCTCACGCCGGATTTCGGATTCTGATTTGTTGTCGGAACTGCCCATTTTACTTTCCTGTTTTGAATATTTCTGTCTCAACCATCCTGAAAAAAGTAAAATTAGTGTATATTTTTGCTTATCTGCATTACAATCAAGAAATTAATTTCAATCCATCAGAAACCATTTTAAATGCCGGTACCAGCCAATGCGTTAATGAATATTGAAAAACAATAGGTTGCTGGTGGCTTCGCCAATTATCTGAAGAATGAAATGCTTGTTCCGCCGATTTATGAAAAAATCTTCAAAAATGCCTGGAAAATCTCTTTCAGATAACTCAAGATATTTTGGAGATGCCGCCAGAGCTGCCTGAAATCAATCTCCGCCAACTCGAAGTTATTCATAATGGTATTTGCAGCGGGGTTTGCTCAGAGGGACAACATTACCGGAAAAAGCCGAAACACACCATTGATCGTTTCCGGTTCTCCCTTATCCAATAACCAATGAAAAAATGACGATCGCAATAATGATAATCACCCACCAGTAAGCAACCGGTCGGGCAAAGTTCATTGTCCGGCCAAGCATCCTATTCTGCATTGGTACAATTAATCGTTTATCCTTGCGGTTGAAATAGAAGATACCCAGCTTGTAGTTTTGGTGATTATCGACCATCGGATCGTAGAATTCATTTACGAAATGTGGTTTCATGTGTTAATAATTTTGATTTCAAAGGTCACATGGAATACCCATAAATTAACATTCCCGGTTGGTATGTACGTTCTCCTTATGGGCATTTCATATGTTAATAATCTTGATTTCAGCGGTCATATGGAATACCCATAATTACCATTCACGGATGGTATGAACGTTGTCCTTATGGGTATTTCATAATGATGTTCTATTTTATCGGCACTTTTGATTTCACCTCCTCCTCAAACTCCGGTGCCGGTTTGAATGCCGGAATAAAGTGAGCCGGAATATTCATGCTGGTACCCTTGGTGATGTTTCGGCCCGTTTTTTCGGCCCGTTTTTTCAGAAGGAAGGTGCCAAATCCGCGCAGGTAGATATTTTCACCTTTTACCATATTTTGTTTGATGCTGTCCATAATGGCTTCAACGGTAACGGTTACGGCTGGTTTATCGAGGCCGGTCTGGGCGACGATCTGGGTAATGATTTCGGCTTTGGTCATGCTATAAAGATTAATGGGTTAAATGGGTGGCACAAATTTATTTTGCATTGCAAATATGGGAAAAAACT
>CAISJJ010000220.1 GCA_903885595.1 uncultured Bacteroidales bacterium | reverse complement strand
GGCATAGAAAAAGAGCATTTCTCCTGAGGCAAACAACCACCAGTTGAAATGACGGGGAATGTATTGCAGCCCGATCATCGCGAATTCTGTGGCAGGAAGAGCCTGGATCAGGTGAAGTGTATAATCGATGGTATAGGCCACAATCGTTATGACTGACCCTGCGACCAGGAGGAGCCACTCAAAAGGGCTGATGTTTGATTTCCCGGTCCGCGATTCGGCGTACACGATTAAAACAGCCAGCGCGATCATCGTGATTGAATTGATAACCGGGGCGATAACCGGTCCGATCCAGGCAACCGGGATCAGAAACAGCAAATCCCACTCCAACAAGGTTGATGGCCAGCCAACAAGGAAGTACAGAAAGAGATAGTAAAAGATATCCCAGATGGCGAATGCATAAATAAAAAAGGCAAAGCGGACGATCGGCTTCTTTACCGCAATACATCCGATGCTGATCAGCATAATGATCGTAGCAGCCTCCCTGAACAATTCAGTGATGGCTATTTGAGCGCTGAGCGCTTTTAGCGGGAAGGAAAAACCTTCGGGATACCACACCGCCCTGAGATAAACGACAACGGCGCTCTCCATATAGCCCATGGCCAGGGCGAACAGGCCGACCCATAACAGCATCGGGCCAAAAGTTTTGTTTGTTTTGTTCATGTGAATCATGAGTTAAAAAAGTGTACACATTGATCAGAAATTACTTTTCCTACTTCCATTCATTGCAGTTGGCTTTAGCCAACTTTCAAAGATTGATGCAATTCAAAGGGCTTCAGCCCCATTTGTTTTAGTCAGCTTTAACTGACTAAAATAAATAGTCCCTCATTTGCCTTATAATCTCTTTAGCAGTCAGCTAAAACTGGCAGTCAGCTAAAGCTGACTGCAATAAATAGTCCCTCATTTGTACTTTTAGTCCTTAATTTGTACTTTGCACTTTGCATTTTGAATTTTGCACTTTACATTCTCATCCCCCATTCGCCAGCCTGATAAACCCCTTCAGGTGATCCTTGATCTTTCCGGCAAGAAAGTATGGCAGGTTTAGCAGGTAGAATTTTTTCCCACGGATGGTCTGGGTTTGTTGAACGGTCAGTTTTCCGGCATACAACCTTACGGCAAATGAATGTGGCGCCAGGTCAATGAACTGGTGCAACGATCTAAGCCGGCCTGGTTCACCCGATTTGACCACCACCGGAACAGCCAGATCATCATAGGGTATAATAAAGTCGACTTCGGCGGTTGATTGGGCCTTATTTCTTACCCAGAATGTGAGGGCAGGTTGTGTCTCAAATCCATCACGGTTTATTCCGGCAGTTGAAAGACCGACATTCTCTTTTTCCTGTTTGAACGGGCGCTCAGTTGCAAGCATTTCCTGCCCCACCGCCTGTCGGGCAATCTGTCCTTCGAAAATAGCGTTCATATCGTGCGACCGGAAAAGGGGTTTCTGAATGCCTGAGAAATAGTTCACCAGCCCGGTGTCGAGCATCTGGATCCGTGGAAACTTCATTTTGTCGGGAACCAATGGCATCCCGGCAGCAGTGACCGGGTGAAGCAACCGGAGCAGGAATGCCTGTTCAAATGTTCTGAAAACCCGTCCGATTTCACGACTGCCTTTTTCGAGGTTGCCGAAGCGGTTGAAACTGATACGGGTGGCCGCGTATGGATATGTGTTTTGAAGGACCTCCATGGTTAATTCACGGCTTTTGGCGCCAGCTGTAATATCCTCCAGACAATGAATGAACCTGCTTTCAATCTTCTCATAAATGTTTTTCAATCCTGTGAGATGACGGGTTGTGGCATATTCACTTATGATTTCAGGCATTCCGCCAATCAGGGCGTATAGATGAAAGTAATTCAACAGTTTTTCGTAGGCATAATTGGGAACCGGCACTTCACGAAACGCCCCGATCGCAGGAAGGTCATCAAGCGCCATCAGAAACTCTTCGAATGAAAATGGATGCAGATAATGAGACTGAATCTTACCTTTCTCAGGATCTGTCAGACCGGCCAGCGCTGCGGACATGACCGATGAAGTTGCAATCACGAACGGCCCTTTTGTTCCAATATTTCCGTGAGCAGGGTCAACCCCTTGTTCCCCAGTCCCTTTGACAGCTCGTCCGCCTGGCCGCCCGTCCAACTCTCCGCTAGCCCGCTCGGCTACCTGTCCATCTGTCCGCCTGTCTGCCCGTCCGCCTGTGCGACCCTCCACCTGTGCGCCCCTGCACCTGTCTGCCTGTCCGTCTGTCCACCTCTCCAGCCACCTGATCGCTTCCGGGCATTTGTAAAGTTCATCCAGCACGATCAGCGTTCCATTCCCCCGGATCTCTTTCCCTTTCAAAAAACTGATTGCCTTTAGCGTTTCTTCAGCGGGAACATCAAAGTTGAAGATCGCACGGTCAACTGCTGTCTCCAGGTCAAGGTGAATCCAGTTGCTGAATTTTCCTGCAAAATCCCTGATCAGCGTTGTTTTACCGGCCCCTATTGCGCCAAAAAGGCAAAATGGCATGCTGCGCGAAAGATCTTTCATCAATAACCGTTGAAACATTTTTTATTTTTTGAAACCGTTTTAATTTTCAGAGATGGTTTAAATTTTATCAAATTCCTAGCTTATTGTGACCTCACCCCGGCATCTCCCTCCCCTCCAAGGGGAGGGTTGGGGAGAGGTCATTTTTCAAACGTGATATCATATTTTTCAAAACAAGATGTGTATAAAGAGTAGCCCTTG
>CAISJJ010000219.1 GCA_903885595.1 uncultured Bacteroidales bacterium | reverse complement strand
GAACACCAACTGGCAGTCCGTTTGCATAATGGATCGTCCGCATGTTTTCCTTTGTCCAGCATTGCGATCCCATGAGTACGGTATGGTACTGGAAACCGTCAACATCAGTTAATATGCTGTTGCCGCATTCAAAAGTCTGGGCCCCGGCAAGCAGGACAATGACCATGACCGGCAAAGTCAATAAAAGTTTTTTCATATCGTCTATTTATTTGGTGAGGATCATTCTTCTTTCAGGCCATAAAACTATGATGTTTTTTTCTACTTGTCAATTGCGTAAACCCGCAAATTTTATTTCCGGAACCATTTTTCATATATTACATAAAATCAGTGTTATAATGAAAAATATTACCCAAATCGTGGGGTTTTGACGTGAAAAATGGCGGCCAAAGTATTTTTATCGGAACGGTCCGGCCACAATTTCAAGGGGTGCAGATTTCTCCGGAATCCGCTTTGTTAGCGCCAAACCCAAATTTGTAAACTACTTGACAGGTACGTATTAATATCGTATATTTGTACGTCTCAAAATCGATATTATGGATACAAAATGGGGTTGAGGTGCATTAAGCCAGGGGCTGATCCGCCTCACTCCACCATCACCTTCCCGCTCCCCACGGTTTGCCCGTTATACACCAACCTCACAACATACATTCCCCCCGGCCATAATGAAACATCAACCGCTACCTCTTTTTCCGATTGCAACACTTCCTTCGAAAACATCTTTCTTCCAAACAGATCATAGATTTCAAGAATGGCAGAATGCCATTGGTGATAGACCGTTGTAAGATTGAAAACCGGGTTTTTGTTATCGGTCTTTAGTTGATCCGGAATCCCGATATGAAGCATATCCCGGGCCGGGTTCGGAAAGACTTTCAGCTTCCCGGTTTCTGGGTTTTTAAACGGTTCATCAATGCCCACAATTACGCAATCCAGCGAGATAGTATCTGATGCGATCGGATGAGGGCACAAACTGTCGTAAACGAAAGGTTGCGTATAGAGTGAGTCAAATTCAAGGTTTGAATTGAGCTTCCATACATAAGTTTGCCACATGTTGCCTAAATATTGACCCTGTATCAGGAACAGTTTATTTTCATCATCTACCAGGGCATCTGAAAAACAGTAGTAGCTTTTGATAATATTGGCGGAATCCAAAATGTTCCCATTTCTGTCTACCTTAAAGATGCCAATTTGACCAACCTGACCCGGTGTGACGGCCCACCCCCCGTCAATAGCAATTGTTGAATCCTGGAACCAGTTAATGTTGAAGAAAACAGCCTGCCAGGAATTGGGAACCAAATCGTGATAAGAAAGTTCATTACCTTTTGAATCCGTTTTAAGCATAGTGGGTTTATCTCCAACATTTGACCCCGAAGGAATGATGTGTCTTCCGCATGAATAGATGTTTTGCCGGTTATCAATGATAGAGCGGTACGACTCACCACGAAAAGATGATCCTCCGATCCTTGACCAGGGAAGTTCCCAGTCGGCAGTACCTGAATTGTCGACCTTTATAATCAATGGTCGTAAAAATTTGGGAGTCGTTGTTCCGGAATCCGGATAATAACAATAACCGTTTATCAGATAATGATCATCGGGTGCAACAATCATGTGTTCACCTGCTGCTCCAAGAAACAACGGATCACTTAGGGCATATTGTTGCTGCCATACGATTTCTCCATTTTGATCCAACCTGAATAAAAAAATATGATCATTTGCATATAAAGCACCCGTTCTATATATGTATGCAATATAACCACCGGGGATTTGAAAAATTGAATTTGCAAGATCAAAGGTGTCCGGGGTAATTGTATAAATCCTGCACCATTCTTTTTCACCACATGAATTTAACTTCATGATAAATGGGTCACCCCAGGAGTCATATTTATCTGCACTGCCACCAATAATATAACCTCCATCCGAAGTTTGGTTTACGTCAAAGATACTGGTACATTCAACGGGCTGGGTAAAGGTCTTATTCCAGAGTATATCACCATTTATATTTGTTTTGTAAATGAAACCATCCTTGTTCGTACCATCCCAATTGAACAACTGTCCGCCAATAACAAATCCTTGATCATAGGATTGAATTGCCACATACCCAAAATTTGGATTATTAATCAAATAAACTTTTGGCCATACCTGGCAATGTAAATACGATCCGAAGGATAAGAAAAGCAAAATCGATAATATGACTTTATACATATGAACTTATAAAAATAAAGGTTGATGGACGACAATTCATCCATCAACCTTTAAAAACCACTTATTTTACAATAGATAGTTTCACAACATCCAAGCGTTTGCCTTCAACTTCAAGCACTAGTAAATACAATCCTGTTTTCAGTTGGGTGGCAGGAAATAAAATCTGATCCTCGCCACCACTAATTGAATGAGATTGTGCTATTTTTCCATTCCCATCATACAATTTGATAAAACCTTGCCCTGTAAAATTATCCAATTTAATTTTAACAACAAAGTAATCATTTGCAGGATTGGGGTATACAGATAAAATTGAAGCTTTGGCGGATTCCTTTACCCCTCTGAATTTATTCTTCTTCGCTTGTTTCAAGTTGAGATCGGGCAAAAGAATGGGCTCCTGGTAATTGATTTTTTCGGCGGTAATCAGAATGTTCCTGGCGTAAGCGCCTGGTAAACTATTTTTTGAGGTTGCGATTTCATAAAGCGAAGCGGCCACAGCACTGTCAACCTTGAAAACACCCAAGGTATCAGAACGAATTTGTTCCGATAAGGCATAAAAATACAAATATGCATTATGTGTCTCATATTGCGATGGAGTTAAACTGAACAGTCCTGGAATATATGCAAGGAGACTGTCTGCTTGCCTAAATTCACCTTTTGCATGAAGCCAGCCAACTTTATCATAAAGTGATGAAAGAGAATTTCTAACGGAAAATAACCAGTTGAGACTATCCTCATTGGAAGGAAGAACAGAATCTCCTTTATAAATATTCAGCAACCGGGTATATGCTTTTGTTTCTTCTCCGTCCCACCAGGCTTTCTTTGCTTCCAAAATCTCCTTTGCGCTTACAGTGTCTTCGCCAACAAGGATTTGGTCCATCATATAGTCGGGCATTGGAATGATACGAGTTTCAAGCATATTGATGATCTCATCAGATTTTGCTGAATGAGGATTTGCTACAAGTACATCCCGGATCATTGTATTGTCGAGTACATCCTCTTTGGTAATGGAGGTTTTCATGACCGTATCTGAAAGGTATGGCGATCCCGCCATTAGTTCATTCCTGGTTTGAAGCGCTTCAGGAGGAGTACTTGTTGCAACATCAAAAGTAAGCAATTCAGTTGAACCTCCGTCGACAAGGGCATTCAGAACTTCTCCAATACTATCCGCTTGGTCATGGGCTTGCAAAAGAAGACTAACATCCTCTTCAGAGCCACCACCGCCTAAAGTTGAAGGACAACTACTTTCATTAAATTGTTCATTCACCGAGATTGAGGTGACGGTGCCGTAAATATAATTAGTATCAGGCCTCAATCTAAAATACCCGGTATTTTGATAATGATGGTAGTAATCTATTGGATTCCCTTCATTATAGAAATCAAAATGGCTTGAAGCGGGGGATGGCTGGAACATATTTCCTGCCGGGGCAAAGCTAGTTCCACTCAGATAGGTGCCCTGGTTCTTGGCGATGCCAATCGTATTGCCGTATTGCCCAACGTAGGTTATTGCAAAGTCAAAAGCGTTAGGTTCGGATAGGTCATCTTTGACGAACTTGTTGCACTTGTAACATAACCCTCCAAGGTTCAATGGCGGGTCATAATTTCTGTTCACATTCTGCGAAACGGTTGCGAACTTTAGATTATGGAAAGTGTTCCGGTAAATTTCATTGCTAGACGTTCCAGAGTTGTTAACAATCAATCCAATGGTTATCGGGGAAGTTGAAACTTCATAAAACTTATTGTTCTCAACATGATAACCCGAACAAGCATCCAGGTACATGCCATACGACCATTGGCTGGGCAGGGAGTTCCTGAACTTGCTGCTGATTACTTCAGCGTAGGAAACACCATTGAAACCACTCAGGTATAACCCTGCATAATTGTCAAGAAAATTTACATCAGAGATATGGACACTGTTTGCTGAAGCGCTGTTCATGGAATAGATGCCGCGGTAGAGCTTCTCAAAAGAACTGTTACGAAGGTTGGTGCATGGGCTTGTCGCATCAAGACAGGAGGCAATTACATTGAAACCTGCGTTTTCACTGTAAATTCCGGTTCCCCGGCCCCCGTTTGTGTCATTATGGTTGGGCAGGGTATTCTGAAATGTACAACCCTCGAATACAATGGGATTAACCCCGTTAAGCCTTACAAAATTATCGGGAGATGATCCATCACGAAGGGTATCGCTGGTAATGAAATTACATCGTTTGAAGCGCGAAAAATTGTAAAACGAATAGGGGTCATATTTGATGGCAATTTTGTTGTTTTCAAACGTGGCGCTGTCGGCTGAAATGATGCCGCCGGTATAACCATAAACACCCTCCTTTGATGCCAGGATGCCGGTTTTGGCATTCTGTATCGATCCGTTGTT
>CAISJJ010000218.1 GCA_903885595.1 uncultured Bacteroidales bacterium | reverse complement strand
GAATTAACACCTCAAATTCGTTATACTGTGCGTGAATATGTGGTGGTCGATGATCCCCGTTGTATACACAGATTTTGATTCCGTTAAAGATGTCGATTGTTGGCATTGGCAATTTTTCTTCAAAGGTATCTAATTAGATACATTTTTCAAAGAATTTTCTGAACGAATTTGTTTTCAACAATTAGCCACAACGTTTTCGGGCTTTGCGTTCGGGCGGGTTTCGGAGCACAAAACTGTCATCCAGCACTGAACTTGAATAGTAGGACAAAGTTTAAAGTTTACACGTCACCCCGCCTGACGCAAAACCCGTGTTGGTAGCTGGTGTTTTATTATCCGTCCTAATTTTCGTCATCAGTTTCTCCTTCATCAATTTCATTATAATATTTTTTCCTTTCCAAATCATATTCTTGAATTGTCGCTAAAATTTCTTGAATGTAATTTTTTTCCAATTTGAAATATTCACAAGTTACTGCTTGATTTGAATTACATTTTATTTTGAGAAACTTACAAAAAATCGGAACACCAGTCGTATCTTCATAATATTGCCAAGAGTTATTCTCTGCGTGATAACGACAAATAAAACAGTTTTTTACCTTTAAACTCTGTTGTGAAAAAGTTGCTACCCCTTTTTTGAAAATATCAGGATAAGTATGTCTATTGTCCTGTGATATTTCATACTTCACAATCCTATCTTTCTCAGATATCAACTGATTTTTTATTTGTCTTAGGTTTCTTTGTTTTAATAAACATCTTCCGTCTTTGTCAAGAGTAAAAAAGTTATAATCTATTTGGCAATTCCCATTACAAAATGAGGCATTTATTTCATTTGTCTTGAAATTTTCGAATTTAACTTTAGAGTCTTTTACACTTAAATACTTTCTCTTTATTGGTTCAAAGTCTTCTTCGTTTTCAATTTCTAACTCTATAATTCTGTAATTAGAGTTTAGTTTTTGTTCAGTTGAAAGGTGTGTAACAGCAATTTCTACAAATACTTTCTCTTTGTCGTTTTTGCTTGTGAGTATTATATCTGCGATAAACGAACCTTCTTTTGTTTCTATTGAAATCTTGTCAAAGAACTGCGTTAGGTCAAATTTAATCGTAACCTTTGGTAGTTTACACTTTAAGCCAAGTTCTTTTTCATAGTGATTGCAAGTTCTTTTTTGGTATATCTCAATTGTGAATGGTCTTTTTGTATTCAAACAATCGGTATAATTCTCAAAAAACATTTGTTTTCCAAGTAAATGCAGATATGTCTCTCCTGAACAAGTTACAACTTTTTTATGTGCAAAATGGTGAACCTTAATTTTTCCAATTCTAGCAATTAACTCATTCCCACAACTTATGCAGAAGAACTTAGAATTTACTCTGTTCTCTTCGTTCAAGCTGTCAATGTCAATCAGCTTTTCATTCTCGTCTTTTGCATATTGATACCTAATCATTATTCGTGTCTATTGTCGTCATTACACTTGCCACCAACGTTTTGCGGCTTGGCGTAGTGGTGGATTTTTAGTACAAAAGTTCAACCGAAGAATTACACATGAACCTACCACAAAACTGTCATACGAAGCACTGCACCCGACATTACACCAAACCGTTGTTATGGGTTGCCTTTACTGGGTCTCGATTTTCTCAGATAAAACGTCCACGATACTTGCCATGGATTGTTTACGAAGATCTATAATTCCAATAGTTTCCTTTAGTCCTACAACATGAGTGTCATCAATTCGAATTGGTAGCAAATATTCCAAAGATCTTTCTTTTTCTGCATCCTTCCCATTAACAAATTCAAAATTTGTCCAGTCCTTTTCTGGGTAATCATTTGAAATAATAATTACCATAAAAAGTGCTTCATTTCGATAAACGTTAGTTAGAACTTTACTTAAGTCCTTCCCCCATAATATGGCTTGTTGGTCGAAGTCATAGAAAACCTCAATTCCTTTTTCTTTACAAGCATCTCTAAATTCCTTGGCAATTTCTCTGTTTTCTCCGGCAAACGAAACAGCCACGTCCCAGGTAAACTTATTTTGTCTTATATGAATTTTTGATTTTAGCCTGTCAATATCTAAGAGATTTAAATAGAAACGCAGTGAAGGGTCCTCAATTGCAATTGTTTTACCTGTTTTATTATAAAATATCAAATCAGAACTTTTGTTTACTTCTATTATTTCAGCTAAATTATTTAAGCAATTATAGAAAGAAGTTGCTTTTCTGCCTCTTTCCTTTGGATCGGTAATTGGTTTTACTAATTTCTCATATAGGAACTCAGTTGGTATTTCAGACCTTGGGTCACACGCAATAGTTTCAATAATATCAAAGTAAGTATTATGTATTGACCGAGCCTGCTGTTTTCCTTTAGTGATGGCTAATATTTTACTGAAATATTTACTGTCAAATATTCTTATTATCTCACTCTTTAGTTCTTTTAAATCAACTGACAACTCCTTCTTTTCAAGCTGGGTTTCAATAACACCATTAGTTATTAAAGTGATTCTACAAATTACATGTATAATAGAGGGTATCCCATTTGAAGCATTAACAATTTGTTGAATGCTATTTTCAGTAAAACTAAAATTCAATAGTTTGGATCCTGCATCAATCAATTTTTCAGTGAAATCTCCACTTTGTGTTTTTAAATCAAATGGGTCGTTTCGTATTCCCAATTCTGCGTCAATTCCAACAAGTTCCTCTGAGGAACTTGATATACCGATAATAATGAACCGTATGTGTTTTTCATGAAGCAATTTTAGATTCTTAGCAATTTCGAACCTAACAGCTTGTGATAAAAAGTGAAAATCATCAATGACAATAAATTTAACCATTGAAAGATATTCGTTTATGGTTTCGAATATTGGGTCTACTTTTAGTATTCTAGAAAATAGTTCGTTGAAGGAGCCTGCCGTTTCATACTCTCTAGCATTAATCCAAAGTAAATCAGAAGCCTTTATTTTTTCTTCAAACAGTATCCTTTTTACAATTGTAGTTTTACCACTTCCAGAAGGTCCTGAAACTGTAACATGCTTGCCGTCTGTTCTAATTGCAGATTTGATATACGGATATTCCTTGATTGGAATAAATGTAAGTTCTGGGAACTTTGATTCGTCAAATACCTGTTCTAATTTCAATATTTCCATCTTGAGTTTGTTTGTATTGTTGTCCTAATGTTGCCCATAACGGATGACGCTATGGCAAGTGCGGGACTAAATTGTTGCTCAACTGTCTACCAGCACAAATGTATGTAAAGATTTCAAATGTTTCAATGAACACGCAAACCCGCATTTGCTATCGCGTTTGTTAGCTGCAGGGCTTATTTCTTTTCGTCCATTAGTCAAACATTTTCAGTTGTCCTTCTCTTTTTAGTCTCCAGCCGTCTTGTCCAACCCGCTCCGCTATATCTTCTAACACACTTGAAATTGTTTGACTTTCTGGCGTTGTACCGTTTTTTAGAAGTGGTAAAATTGCTAAAACTATTTCGTCAAAATGCGGACTTTTATTTTCTCTATCCATTCGTCTTAAATAGCTAATTAGATAGTATTTTATGCGAAGTTTTACATCTATGTGTGTTGCAAACTTTGTGTTTTTCCTAATTGTAAATTGCTCTGTTTTTTCAACATAGTCAAATTTATCAAGCAAGATTGGTGTCAAGTCAGTATATTCCTTTTTCAATAGGTCTAAGAAGCCAAGTTCTAAACCTTTTATGATAAGTTCGTCATT
>CAISJJ010000217.1 GCA_903885595.1 uncultured Bacteroidales bacterium | reverse complement strand
TAAAAATATAATACTTTATTATTAATAGTAAAACCTATACAATATTTATATTAACCTCATGAATGATAATATGGATATTCTATGTGATCGTTTGTAAAAAAAACTATTTACACATGAAGACAAAGTTGTCAGAATCATTAAGTGATAAGATAAAAGTTCTTAAAAATGAAAAAAAAGCAATAATATTAGCCCACTATTATCAAATTCCGGAAATTCAGGATTTAGCTGATTATGTAGGAGATAGTCTTGGTTTAGCTCAAAATGCCTTAGCGACGAAAGCAGATATTATTGTTTTTGCAGGTGTTCACTTTATGGCTGAAACCGCAAAAATCCTAAATCCATCGAAAAAGGTACTAATTCCCGATTTAAATGCCGGATGTTCATTAGCTGATTCATGTCCTCCTGAAAAATTCAGGAACTTTAAGAATAGACATTCTGATCATATAGTCATTTCTTATATAAATTGTTCAGCTAAGATTAAAACTATGTCGGACGTAATTTGTACCTCAAGCAATGCTATGAAAGTTGTAAATTCCTTTAGCCATGATCAGAAAATTATTTTTGCTCCTGACAAGAATCTTGGAGCTTACATCAATACAATGACCGGTCGTCAAATGATTTTGTGGAATGGCAGTTGTGAAGTTCATGATATTATTAAAATAGAATCGGTTTTAAAGCTAAAATCGGAAAATCCGGATGCAAAGCTGATTGCACATCCGGAGTGTAAAGCAATAATTCTAGAACTCGCTGATTATGTTGGATCTACAACTGGATTATTAAACTACACAATGAAAAGTAATGCAAATAAATTCATTGTTGCCACCGAAACAGGCATTATTCATCAGATGATGAAAGAAAATCCGAATAAGGAGTTTATTGTTGTACCAACGGATGAAACCTGCTCATGCAATGATTGTCCATATATGAAAATGAACACAATGGAAAAATTGTATAACTGTCTTTATAATGAGAAGCCTGAATTAAAATTGTCAAAAAGCGTAATTGAGAAAGCAAAGAAACCTATCTTGCGTATGTTGAAATTATCGGAATAGTAAATCATTAGAGTTTATATGAAAGTTTTTACCCATACATTTCATTTTGAGTTTTTTATGATTTTTTCATTTTTATTTGTTGCCGGTAAAATTTGTGCCCAGGACACGCTTCAAAAAGATGGATATGTTAAATTTTATTATCCTAATGGAAAAATATCAAGTGAAGGAACATTGAAAAATGGTCAGCCGGATGGTTTCTGGAAATCATACAGCGAAAACGGTGAAATTAAGTCGGAAGGAAATCGTAAGAATTTTGAACTCGATAGTTTGTGGAAGTTTTTCAATCCGGATGGAAAATTGTTACTTGAAATTTTTTACAAATCCGGTAAAAAGGATGGATTGAAAATAACGTATCTAGACAAGGAGACGGTTAAGGAAAAGTTCCAAAATGATGTTAAAGAGGGATATACCAGGTATTATTATACAGATGGAAAAATCAAACAGGAAATTCCTTTTGTAAAAGGCCTTGAGCAGGGATTTGGCAAAGAATATGCACCTGATGGTACCATCATTACCTTAACTGAATATAAAAAGGGTTTTATTGTCGACCGTCAGAGGATCAACAGAAAAGATAGCAGAAATAAAAAACAGGGTCGCTGGTATACCTTCTATGAAAAAGGCAGTCTGAAAACTGAGATTACTTATCGGGACGATCTAAAAAACGGTTATCTCAAAGAATACACAGAAAATGGTGATTTATTGAGAATATCGAAATATGTTGATGATGTGATACAACCTGAAGCCGAAGAAATTCAAAAGCTTGAAGTGCAGAATGAATATTATCCGGATGGGAAAATCAAGATAAGCGCGATGTTCCGGAATGGTATTCCGGAAGGAGTTAAAAGGGAATATACAGCAGAAGGAAATATTGAAAAAGCCTATCTTTACAAAAATGGTTTGATTATCGGTGAGGGTATTGTAAAAGAAGATGGTAACCGTGACGGACTCTGGAAAGATTATTATCCCGATGGATCGCTTAAAGCGCAAGGGAACTATGATAATGGCAAGCAAACTGGTGAATGGAAATACTATCATTCAAACGGAAAGATTGAACAAATTGGCAGATTCAGTAAGTTTGGAAAACCCGATGGTCTTTGGAGGTGGTATTTTGAAAGTGGGAAACTATTCAAAGAGGAGCGTTACCGCAATGGATTGAAAGATGGACTTTCAACTGAATGGGATGAAACGGGAAAGATAATAGAAGAGGGTGAATTTATAAACGGCAATGAGGATGGTCCCTGGTTTGAGATCATTGGAGACTCATTCACACGGGGAACCTATCGTGACGGATTAAGAAACGGGATGTGGTATAATTTTTATCTTAACATTGTAGGTGAAAAAGCTGATAGTCTATGTTATTTTAAAGGTAATTTTATTGAAGACAATCCCGATGGTAAACATTCCTATTACTGGGAAAATGGAAAGGTAAAGGATGAAGGATTCTATGTTATGGGTAAAAAAGAGGGTGAATGGTACAAATTTAATTTTGACGGAACACTTTTTTTGATAATAACTTACAAACAGGGGGTTGAAACCCGTTACGATGGTGTAAAGATTAAACCCCCATATGAAAAGGAGGAGGATTAAATGAGGACAGAAAGACCAAAAAGACCAGATGGAACGGGAAGATCTGACAGGCAAAGAAAATCAGAAAGTATAGCCAGGCCTGAAAAGGTTAGGACACCCGACGATAAAAGCAGACCGAAAAGAACTGAACGGTCAGGAAAGCCTTTTAATATTGTACGACCTGCGAAACCTGATAAACCCGAAAGGACTGATAAATATGAAAAAGCTGTCAGGCCTGAAAGAGCGATTAAACTAGACAGGTCAAACCTTCCTGATAGAACAAGCAAACCAAAAAAGGTTATCAGGCGTGGCGAAAAGATTGGAGACTCTGACATGATGAGGCTAAATAAGTACATTGCCAATTCGGGGATTTGCTCGCGTCGGGAAGCGGATAAACTAATTGAAGCAGGTGCCGTCTCGGTAAATGGTCAGATTGTAACAGAACTTGGAACAAAAGTTGGCCCGGGAGACAAAATCCAATATGGCGATCAAACCATCAACCGTGAAAAGCCAAGATATATATTGTTGAACAAACCCAAAGGATATATCACCACTGTTGATGACCCTGAAAATAGAAAAACAGTAATGACTCTGGTCGCGGGTGCCTGTAAAGAGCGAATTTACCCGGTTGGCCGACTTGACCGGAATACTACCGGTTTACTTCTTTTTACCAATGATGGGATGATTGCAAAGAAACTGACACATCCCAGATACGGAATCAAGAAAATCTATCATGTAGAAATCGATAAAAACCTTACCAGGGTAGATTTTGTAAAAATTCAGGAAGGCTTTAAACTTGATGATGAAATGATAACAGTCGACAGCATTGAATATATTGGAGATGGAAAGGACAAAAAACAGATTGGCCTTGAACTGCATTCTGGTCAAAACCGAATAGTAAGGCGTATTTTTGAACATTTTGAATACAAGGTTGTGCGACTCGACCGTGTTTATTATGCTGGTTTGACTAAGAAGAATTTGCCACGAGGCCACTGGAGATTACTTGAGGAACAAGAGATAAACATGCTTAAAATGATCAGTTCCTCTTCAAAATGAATGATTCCCGGAGACCAATCTGAAAAAAACGCCTATATTTTATGAAGCCTATTAGTATTTATATTGTTGAAGACGAATTACTGATTTCCGCCAGTTTAAAATCACAACTTCAGCAATTTGGTTATGAAGTACGTGGTTCGGCCATGAGTGGAGAAATTTGTCTTACTGAAATTGCAGAACTTTCACAACAAGGCAGGGAACCGGAGATCGTTCTGATGGATATTCATCTTCGTGGTGAAATGGATGGCATTGAAACCGCGAAAAGAATCAATGAGAATTTTAATTGTGCAATTATTTTCCTTACCGGGCAGAGTTCAAAAGAGGTCTATGAGCGATCGTTTAAAATCAAACCTTTTGGTTATTTGCTGAAACCGATCGACATGGAACAGACAAAAATGACAGTCGAAATCGCTTCATACCAGCGTAATCTTGAAATAGAAAACAATCTTTATCAGAAAGATCTTGAAACATTGCTGGAAAAGAGATCCCAGGAAAACAAAGAACTGATGATCATGTATCAGTCTGTCGTCGATAATTCATTATTGGGATTAACCATAATGCAGGATGAACGGTTTGTGTTTGTCAATAATCGTACTGCTGCGATTTTCGGGACCACCATTGAGGAGTTTCATTCTTTTTCGATGAACGATTTAATTTTATTACTTCACCCGGACGATCAGGAGAAGTTACGCTCCATTTCCAGGTACCGTATTCATGATGAAGTTATTTCCCAACAGTCCGTGGTCAGACTTTATGCACATGACCAGAAACTAAAATACATTCAGACAATTGCGAAGGCAATCCAATACAAGGGCAAACCTGCCCTGCATCAGACATTTATGGATATTACAGATTATTATAACTCCAGAACACAATAAACATGAAAAGACTCTTTATTTTTCTTTTTGTCGGTCTTTTAACGCCAGCACGGGCTCAATTTCCAATCCAGGAATTGGTAAAAAAAGCCGGCGATGCCATTATGTATCCCAACCATGATGAATTGATCATTTTTGACAGTACCTTGGTTGATATGCAGGAAACAGGTCTTACCTATGTTCATAATCACACACTTACAAAAGTTCTGACAGCTCATGGAGCGACTGAGCTTAGTGTTGTGAAATATGGCTATGATCCTTTATCGGCTTTTGTTGAGATTAAAAAAGCAGTTATTTATAAGGCTGACGGCAGTATTGTTGAACTAGATGTTAAAAAAGAGATGGATTATCCTGCACCTGCGCGTGCCATTTATTGGGGTGCCAGGGAAAAGATGCTAGAAATCGGTCGGCTTGAACCGGGAGATGCCGTGGAAATGATCATGTTCCGAAAGGGGTTCACCTATGCTCTCTTAACTTCTGACGATGATGATAAATATATCCCACCCATGAAGGGGCAGTTTTATGATATCGTAGAGTTTTTTAGTTCTTATCCGGTAAAAAGCAAGGTTTACCAGGTTACAGTTCCTAAAGATAAACCCCTCCAATATGAATTTTATAACGGGGAGGCTCGTTCGTCATGTTGGTTTGCAGATGGGAAAATGGTATACACCTTCAGTAAAAATGATATCATGCCGGTTAAAAGTGAACCCCGGATGGTGGCCATGGTCGATGTTGCTCCTAAATTATTGTTGTCTACCACACCCAAATGGAACGAAAAGTCAACCTGGTTTTATAAAGTCAACGAAGATTTTGGCAGTTTTACCTTTACTGGTGCTATAAAGGACAAGGTCGATGAAATCTTAAAAGGCGCAAAAAGCGAAATGGATTCTGTATCAAGGCTAACGCACTGGTGTGCCGATGAAGTTAGATATTCTGGGATTTCTATGGGTTGTGGTGAAGGGTTCACCCTGCACAAGGGTGAAATGACTTTTACCGACCGCTGTGGCGTATGTAAAGATAAAGCAGGAATGCTGATAACCATGCTTCGGGCGGCTGGGTTTCAATCGTATCCTGCAATGACAATGGCCGGATCGCGCATTGATTATATCGCAGCCGACCAGTTCAATCATTGTGTGACTGTTGTTAAGCTTCGCGATGGGAAATATCATCTTCTTGATCCGACCTGGGTTCCGTTTGTACGTGAATTATGGTCCAGCGCCGAACAGCAGCAACAATATCTAATGGGAGTTCCCGAAGGTGCTGACCTGGCAACTACACCCATTTCAAATCCTGAAAATCACTACATAAAAATTGATGGCGTTGCTGAGTTAAAGGAAAACGGAACCCTGGCGGGCCGTATAACCATAACGGGCGAAGGGCAATCAGATGCAGCCCTCCGTGGTTTATTCAGGTATTCAAACAAAACGTTATGGTTCCAGAATGTAGAGCGGGAGTTACTGAAATTATGGCCACAGGCTCTGGTTTCCCAGGTCAAGTACACAGATCCTGTTGATTATCTTAACTATAACATGTGGGTTGCCATTGATTATACCATTCCGGAATTTGCGATGGTTTCAGGAAACCAGATGATGTTCACCCCTCTGTCGGCGGGTGGAATATTCAAATCCTTTCAAGGCCAGTTATCTTTTGAAACCGGGATGAAGGAACGTAAATTTCCATTCCGTGACCGCTGTTCAAGAAAAGTTGAAATCAATGAATCCATAAAACTTCCCGACACCAAGAAAGTAATAAAATTACCTGTTGCCATAGCAAAAAATGGTGAGATTATCTCATATCGGGGCGGGTATTCTGTTACAAACGGATCTTTAATCTTTTCCGGGATCTCGGTTTTCGGAAAAAGGCAATATGACCCGCAAGACTGGTATCAGTTTAAAGCTGTCGTTGATGCCCAGAACAGGTTTGCCGAACAGCCTGTTGTTGTTGAATTATAAATGTAAATTTTTTGCAATACAGTCCTTACATGAAAACTATTTATCTGATTCCCTTTTTTCTGTACTGTCTTATCCTGAATCCTGGAGAAACCAATGCACAAAACGATAAATATGATGCTTGGTATTTATCTGTTTCCAGGGAACACACCCTGAATTCAGACGGAAGTGTCGACTTCCGGTATATCAAAGAACAAAAACTCCTTACTTACCGGGCGTTTCATAACCTTTACGGTGAAACCTTTGTTGTCTACAACCCTACTTATCAAAAACTTAAAGTCAATTCGGTCTACACTGTGATGGCTGACGGTAAAAAGATTATTGCCCCACCGAATGCATTTAATGAAGTTCTTCCTGCTTATGCTGCCAATGCACCAGCATATAATTCGTTACGAGAAATGGTGATTACACATACGGGCCTGGAACGTAATGCCATAATAAACCTTGATTACCAGGTTCACACAGAAGCCGGAATCTTTCCCGCATTGATGGGAAATGAATTGCTGGCAGAGAATGAACCCGTTAAAACACTTGAATTCCGGGTGCGCATACCCGTTGGACAAAAGTTGTATTACAAACTGTTAAATGCCGGGAATCAGCCTGAAATTCGCACGGATGGAAAATATCAGGTTTACACATGGAAATTTAATGATTTGCCGGCAATATCTGCAGAAGAGGCTCAGCAAGGTGTAACAGAGCGTTATCCGAGATTGGTATTCAGTTCTACAGATGACCCGGAAACGCTATTTTCATATTTTACCAAACAACCATCTTTCAGGTTTGTTCTTGACGATCAAATGCAAAGTTTTATAAATAAGCTTATTACAGAGAAAAAGAACAATTTTGATCTTGCACTGAAAATTCAGGAGAAAGTTGTAAATGAAATGAGACTATTTCCAATACCATTGCGGGTTGGGCTGTATCAATGCCGCACACCAGAACAGTCCTGGAAGAGCAATGGCGCAACCGTCGTGGAAAAAGCCGTGTTGTTTACCTCATTTTTAAAAGCAGCTGGTATGGATGCCAGGGTGGTTGGTATAATCAAAACAGCACAGGTTGATGAAAAAAACCTCTCGCTTGCCGATTTGGAAGATTTTGCCGTCCAGGTCGAGGATAAAGAATTTGGTTTGTGGTATTTTTCGCTGACAGGATTGAATCCGGTTAACCTTAAATTTACCCTTCCGGGTCGTTCCTTTATTGTACTTGAACCTGACGGGAAAAAGCTATCTGTTTTAAAAACAGAGTCACCAAAACAAATGATAAAAGCTGCAGGCAACCTGATCGTTTCATCAGATCCCAAACTCACCGGTGAGGTTTCAATTTCTATGGAGGGAAGCGTCTATCCATATGCAGGACTAATGCGTGACAAGAAAAGAATGAAAAACTCGCTTTCCGGTGGGTTGATCAGCGGAGATTCAAGCAATGTAAAAGTCACTACATTTAATCCGGAGAACGGTTTTCAAAACTACATCGTTCAAAGCGATAAACCATTTCGGAAAGATTCAAATTTCTTTTATTTCAATATTCCTATTGTCACGTTGGGAATTGACAGCTGGGGAATCCGTACGTTAACAATAAAACGCGAAACGGCATATGAAATTCCATCTATGGCGGATGAAAGCTACAATTATACCATTACCCTTCCATCCACAATGCGTTTGTTTACGCCTGAGAAAAAAATTGTGGTTAGCAACAAGGCCGGAGTTTTTTCATGGGAAGTAAAAACACAGGATGGAAAAGTAGGGGTCAAACGGCAGTTGAAATTCAGCGGACGGGTTTACCAAGGTTCAGATTATGAAGATTTCAAGATCCTGATGGATTACTGGAACAATCCATGGTACCGTCAACTTATTTTCCTGACGGAATAAAAAGGAAAGCAATCAATGGGTTATAATCCGTCCCAACCCCTCCTTATTGATACGGATGCTATGTTTTTTTAATTCCTGGAAAGTTTTCATCAGTGCTCCCTGTTCTTCCGGGGTGGTAGCCACCGATAATTTTTTCCGCGTTTCCGTCATCATCTTGTCCAACTTTCTTGATTTGAAAGCATGAAGTGAAAGCATGACATGCATGTGTAACCTGGTTTCCTCAGTGGTCACCATGATATTATTTTTGTGCCAGTTTTCACTGAGTTCATAGGGGGAGAAAACCAGGTTGACGGCTATGTTTGAAATTTCCTGATTGCTGTGGGAAAGAAAGTTGCTTCGGTTGGGAATGGAATCAGTTTCCATACCTGTTATATATTCATTAAAAATAGACTGAAAGATGGTATTTTCAAATTCCATTTCATCATGTGTAATATCATGCACCACATAATCAGCCACTGTGACCGGAACATCTTCCCCTTCACTGTTTGTAAGCTTGAGGTGAATGATATCCTGTCCATAAAGTAATAGCAGCCTGATAATCTCTTTTTCCTGGTATTCAGCGGAATCTGGGTCAAAGTCAAGTTGAGGTTCGGCTGAAATTTGTTCAGGGGAAATTACTTCCAGATTTTTTTCCAGCTCAGGAGATCCTTTTTTCAGTTTAGCACGAAGAATTTTATTCAATTCGTTCATCAGCACCTGCTCGCCGATGGCCATCAGGCTCGAACATTCCTTTACATACAATGACCGGGAGATCCCATCGGGGATGAGGGCAATGGTATTTACGATCTCCTTGATCAGCACTGCCTTTTTAATTGGGTCGTTTTGCGTTTCGCCGAGCAGCAAGCGGGTTTTAAACAAAATAAAATTGACCGCATTTTCCGAAATAAATGATTCTACCTCCGAAGGATGGTGTTTACGGGCATATGAATCAGGATCTTCCCCATCGGGAAAAAGGACGATTTTCACATTCATACCCTGCTCAACGATCATGTCTATCCCACGGAAGGAGGCCTTAATGCCGGCAGGATCTCCATCGTAAAGAATGGCAATGTTTGAAGTGTACCGCTGTATCATGCGAACCTGGTCGTGCGTGAGTGAGGTTCCCGACGACGCTACTACATTTTCTATACCGGCTTGGTGCAATGATATCACATCGGTGTAACCCTCCACCAGGAGGCAATTGTCCTTCGAAATGACGGCATTCTTGGCAAAGTAAATCCCGTAAAGGGTTTTGCTTTTATTGTATATGTCCGATTCCGGTGAATTGACATATTTTGCATGCGATTTGTCACTTCCGAGGATACGCCCGCCGAAGCCAATCACACGCCCTGAGGCACTGTGAATTGGGAATATGACACGGCCGTGATAGCGGTCATACAGGCGGTTCTCCTTATCAATAGAAAGACCGGTTTTAACCAGGTATTCTTTTTTATAACCTTGCTGGATGGCATGTTCCGAGAAGGCATCCCATTTATCGGGACTAAAACCGAGCTGGAATTTACGGATCACATCTTCGCGGATGCCCCGTTCCTTGAAATAAGATAGGCCAATTGCCTTCCCCTCTTCCGTTTCGGATAAAGTTTTCGAGAAATACTGCTGGGCAAAGAGGTTCAGGTTATAGAGGCTCTCTTTCTCATTCAGCTCCTGGAGTTGTTCGGGGGTTTGCTCTTCCTCTTCAACGTCAATATTATATTTCCGGGCAAGATACTTCAGCGCTTCAGGATAGGAAAAATGTTCATGTTCCATGATAAAATTCACCGAATTGCCGGCCTTGCCACAGCCAAAACACTTATAGATCCCCTTGGCCGGTGAAACGGTAAAAGAGGGGGTTTTCTCATTGTGGAAGGGGCACAGGCCAATCTGATTGACACCGCGACGCCGGAGAGTGACAAAATCACCGATCACCTCCTCAATTCGGGCGGTCTGGATGATATTGTCGATTGTTTCGTGGTTAATCATGGTAATGCATCACAAAGTGTTCAATGCCAGCCTCGGTGAATTGTTCTCCAAATTTAGTAAAACCATTTCTTTCATAAAAGGAGGTGGCATTTACCTGGGAGTGCAGGTAGATCATTTTTTTCAGGGGAATTACATCCTTTAACACCTCCTTAAGGATAATTTCCCCGATACCGCGGTTTCTAAACCCCGGAAGTACAGCAAACCTTTCCAGCTTAATTCCCTTTTCAGTTTTACGCCAGCGGGCCGTGGCAATTGGTTTACCAGCCAATATCAGCAGGTAATGATGGGCTTCATCTTCGTGGTCGTATTCCATTGCAGCGTCAACGCCTTGTTCTTCCACAAACACTTTTCTCCTGATAGCAAAGGCCTGGTCTGCCATTTCTTTATCCCGGGATGTAAATCTTTTTACCATAAACATGAAACTGAATTTACACAGTCAAAGTTACTTTTTCCCAGCCAGCAGGTGACAGGTTCATCAATTCCCTGAATCCGATCCCATAAAGTAATTCTGCGGTTTCTGTGAACAACAAAGATATTTCCCGCGGTTTGTGGGCATCGGAACTGATCATAAGGGGAATTTTCAGTGTAAATATTTTTTTCAGCAAGGCTGGGCCGGGAAAGAGCGAATCAGATCTTTTTTTATAAAGTCCACGGGTATTCACCTCAACAATTGTTCCGGTTTGCTTTACCAGTTCAAGCGTTTCATCAACCAGTGCGTTATACCATGGCTCGGCTTCTGAAAAAAATCTTCCCCGGTTATGCATTTTAATCTTGTCAATATGTCCAATCATATCCATATGGTTGGTTGAAAGCATCTCATTGATTTGCCTGTAATAGGCTGTAACGCCCTTGCGGATGTCACCGCCAAACATGATATTCAGGCCATGATCATAGGTTGCCGGATCGGGGCCATCGATAAACCAGAGATCATTTGGAGAGCCATTCCGAACCAGATGTACGGAGCCGATTGTATAATCGAGCGGAAAATTTTCCTGAAAATGAGTAAATGGATATCCGGTGCCGGGAATGAAATCGATTTCCATGCCAAGAAAGAGGTCGATCTGGCTGCTAAACTGCCGTTTCAGGTGTAATACCTCCTGGCAATAGGCATTTACCTTTTCTTCACGCAGCGCAAAGGTATTATCAAAAGGCAGGGGTGAATGGTCGGAAAAACCGAGCGTTAAAAAACCCTGCTTTATGGCTTCATGAATGTACACCAGGGGATCGTCAGAACCATCGCTGAAATTGGTGTGAGTGTGAAGGTTTTGTAGCAAATGAATTTCGAGTATTGAATAATGAATGTTGAATAAATTAATTACCGGACTCCTGCCAATCAAGATTCGATGCCTGGCAAAGATATTTGTTGTCAGGAGGAATTGGAAATGATTTTATAAATCTTGTCGGCCCTGCGAAGGAAAAAGTCAACGGAAATACTGCAGCGTTCTCCTTTTATGGCTTTTTCAACCGGTTTCAGATCGACCCTGATTTCAGGAATATTTATATCAATTATACCTGTTGTCGGTCCCTGTATTGAGATTCTGTCACCGGACCGGAGATGACCAGATTCAATCTTGATTTCAACAACTTTAAGTTTTTTAAAATAGTTTGTAACCTTTCCAACATATTCTTTGCGTTCTGTCGCCACAGAACCATGCTGCTCTGCCCACTCACCCATCTTGCGGCCAAGATAATAACCATCCCAGAAACCACGATTATAAACGGCCTTAAGCCGATCGACCCACTGAATGATTTTTTCTGGTGTGAAGGTGCCGTCCGAAATAGCCTCCACTGCTTCCCGGTAGCAGGAAACAACTGTTTTTACATATTCGGGGCTGCGGCCACGGCCTTCTATCTTCAGCACAGAGACGCCAGCTTTGACCATTTTATCAAGAAACCCGATGGTGCATAGATCTTTGGGCGACATGATATAGTCGTTGTCAACTTCAAGTTCAATGCCGGTATCCTGGTCGGTTACAAGGTAAGGCCGCCTGCAGAGCTGATAACAGGCGCCCCGGTTTGCCGATGTATTGTAGTGATCGAGGCTCAGGTAGCATTTGCCTGAAACCGCCATACACAGCGCGCCATGGGCAAACACTTCAATTTCAACCAGGTTTCCCGATGGTCCGGTTATTTTCTGACGTTTTATAGCCCGGGCAATTGCAGCAACCTGATCAAGGTTCAATTCCCTGGCCATGACCATTACATCGGCAACCTGCGACCAGTATTTCACTGCCTCAAGGTTGGTGATGTTGGTCTGGGTTGACATATGTACCGGCATACCAACGGACCTTGCATATTGTATCACGGCATGATCAGATGCGATGATGGATGTTACTCCATTCTTTTTGGCTGAATCGACCGTGCGCTTCATTTCCTTCACCTCCTGGTCAAAAATGACCGTATTTATTGTGAGGCAGGTGTTCATATTATGCTTACGGCAGATCCGGGTGATCCTTACGAGATCGCGCAGGGTAAAATTGATGGAAGACCGGGCCCGCATATTAAGCAAGCCCACCCCGAAATATATGGAGTTCGCACCGGCCTGGATTGCGGCCATCAGCGATTCCCACGACCCTACGGGTGCTGTAATCTCAATTTTTTGCAAATTGAATAGTTTTTGCAAAGATACAGGTTTTACACCGATCGGTTGTGGGATCACCGAATCAAGATTCATCCAGCCAGTTTTCAATCATTTGCTGCCCTTCAGAGGTCATGATCGACTCGGGATGGAACTGTACTCCCCAAACCGGAAGAATTTTGTGAGCCACGGCCATGATGGTGCCATGAAGAGTTACTGCAAGTGTTTCAAGGCAACCTGGCAGGGTAGCCGGGTCGACTGCCCAGGAATGATACAGTCCGACTTCGCATTCATCACCGATTCCCCTGAATAATGGATGATCCGGCTGAATGATTTTCAATTTTCGCGGCTGGCCATGAATGACATGAGCGAGATTATACAATGAGCCGCCATAAAAGACCACCATTGCCTGCATGCCAAGGCACACGCCAAATACCGGAATTGATTTCCGGGCTTCACGATGCAACCGTCCAACGCGGTTCAAAATTTCATACATGGCGGGTTGCTCATGGGGCAAACCGGGTCCTGGCGAAAACATGATCCGTTCATATCGCTCCAGCTCATTGATTTTAAGTTGTTCCGGCGTTAGGATATTAACCTTAACTTTGCAGGTTCTTCGTAATAACTCAACAAGGTTCCAGGTGAAGGAGTCGTGGTTGTCGAGCAGGAGAAGGGACATAAATAATTTACGATTTACGATTTACGATTTTTGATTTAAATGCACAACCACTCTTTTAATACAACCCGCCCCGAAATCATCGATAAAATTAATCATTTTTTCAGGCGAAATGAATCTTTTTTATTTGCAATTGATTTCAACGGTGAAAAAGGGTTTGTATTATCATCGGGAGAGGCAAATTCTAAAGGGATTCAATATTATTTTGGCGGACCTGAAAACCCGATTGGAACTGATAAGAAAACTGCGTTAAAGTTCGACATTCATCCTGTCGGTTTTGAAAAGTATCAAATTGCCTTTGATCAGGTATCATCTCATCTGAAAAGAGGCGATACCTACCTGCTGAACCTTACTTTTCCTTCATCCGTTGAAACCAACCTATCGCTGTCTGAATTATACAATATAAGTCGTGCCCCCTATAAACTTTTTGTTCCCGGCCATTTTGCCATATTTTCACCGGAGCTATTTATCAGGATCGCGGATTCAAGAATATATTCATGTCCTATGAAAGGCACCATTGATGCAGCTATTCCTGATGCCGAACAGCATTTGCTGGCTGATGAGAAGGAGTTCTTCGAACATAATACCATAGTCGATCTCATACGCAACGATTTATCGATGGTATCAACTGGGGTGCATGTTTCCAGGTTCCGGTACATCGACCGCATACATACCAACCGTGGTGACCTGCTTCAGATGAGTTCTGAAATATGTGGTGAATTACCTCCTGATTTCAGGCAAAGACTGGGTGAGATCTTGTTTGCCCTTTTACCAGCGGGTTCGGTCACCGGCGCCCCGAAAGAAAAAACCGTTGATATTATCCGTGAGACAGAATCCTACGATCGCGGCTTTTACACCGGGATTTTCGGTTTTTATAACGGATTCAACCTGAAAGCCGCTGTATCGATCAGGTTTATTGAGCAAACGGATTCCGGGCTTGTTTTTAAGAGTGGGGGTGGAATCACCTCATTGAGTGATTTAGAAAGCGAATACAATGAAATGATAAGTAAAGTCTATGTCCCTGTTGTTTGAAACAATCTGTGTTCAACATGGGGTTCCGCAGCATCTCGCCTGGCATGAACAACGTATGACAATAGCCCGGAAGGAGCTCTGGAATAAGCAAACACCAGTTGGGCTTGGGGAGTTTCTTGTCGTACCTCAGGCGTTTTCCATTGGTTTCGTAAAATGCAACATTCAATATGGTCCCGAGATTATGGAGGTCAGGTTTGCAAAATATGATAAACGGATCATACGGTCGCTGAAACTGGTCGAAGGCTCCGGTATTGATTATCACCTGAAATATTCGGACCGTTCCGCGCTTGATTCATTGTATGGACTTCGCGAAAATTGTGATGACATCATCATTGTGATCAACGGATTTCTCACGGACAGCTCCATGTCGAACCTGATTTTTTCAGATGGATTACATTGGTTTACTCCCGCAAACCCGCTGTTGAAGGGTACCCGCAGGAGCAGGATGGTGGCCGGAGGAGGTATTATCGAAAAAGAGATTCCCGTTGCTGACCTTTACCGGTATGCCGGCTGCAAACTCATCAATGCTATGAGAGATCCGGACGAAGAGATTTTAATACCATCATCGGAAATATTTTAGAAACTGCTAATTTTGTCAAAAACCACACCTATGAAAATCCGCCATATTGTATCCCTGTTCCTGATTGCCGGTGTCATTGGAGTTACCGGTTGCAGCAGAGAAGACAAAGAACTGAAGAAGGATGCACGAGAGATTGCCAATGTCATGTGCAAAAGCATGGAAGCCATGAAAAACCTTCGCTCAGCCGACCCTGCCGACTCGGCTCTGGTATATAAGCTTCAGGAGGAATACCAACTTATTGAATCAGATATGACAGCGCTATACCAGGATTTCAGGACAAAATACGGTGAAAAGACAACCTCCAAGGAATTTGCCGGACAATTTCGTAAATATCTTAATGAAGCAATGCTGGATTGTAAGAGCCTATCAAAAGAGGACCGGGAGGCCTTTGAAAAGGGAATGAAATAATACCTATTTCACAAGCTTTATTTGCAGTTCTTTCAGTTGCTCCTCCTTAATGGCAGACGGAGAATCGATCATCACATCCCGACCTGAATTATTCTTAGGAAATGCAATATAATCGCGGATCGAATCACCTCCGCCAAAAATTGTTGTCCAGCGGTCAAACCCGAATGCAATGCCTCCATGAGGCGGTGCTCCGTATTCGAAGGCATTCATTAAAAATCCAAACTGGTCCACCGCCTCCTCGTCAGTAAATCCTAATACGGAAAACATTTTCTTTTGTAAATCTTTGTTATGGATACGGATTGAACCCCCGCCGATTTCTGTGCCATTGATGACCAGGTCGTAGGCATTGGCTCGTACGGCGCCTGCATCAGTATCAAGCAAGGTAATATCTTCCGGCTTTGGCGAAGTGAAAGGATGATGTTTTGCGTAGAAACGGCGTGTTTCTTCATCCCACTCAAGCAGGGGGAAATCAATTACCCACAATGGTTTGAATTCGCCCGGCTGAATAAGTTCCATTCGTTTGCCAATCTCAAGGCGCAGTGTTCCCAGGGCGGTGCGGGTTTTTTCCTCTTTCCCGGCCAGGATCAGGATCAGGTCGCCGGGTTTTGCGTTACATTTTGCAATGATCGCTGCCAGGTTTTCCGGAGTGTAAAATTTATCCACAGATGATTTTGCGACACCATCGAGGCCATATTTAATGTAAACGAGCCCGGATGCGTCTACCTGGGGTCGCTTGACGAAATCGGTGAGTTCATCAAGCTGCCTGCGTGAATATTCACTGCATCCTGCCGCATTGATCGCGACAACCAGTTCGGCATCGTCGAACACCTTGAAATTCTTTCCTTTCACTAATTCATTCAATTCTGTAAAGGTCATCCCAAAACGGATATCCGGCTTATCGGAACCATACAGTTTCATGGCCTGATCGTAAGATATTCTTGGAAAATCACCCATCTCTATATTCAGGACAGATTTGAAAAGGTGTTTTGCCAATCCTTCAAATGTATTAAGGATATCCTCCTGGGTGACAAAAGCCATTTCGCAGTCAATCTGGGTGAATTCAGGCTGGCGGTCGGCACGGAGATCTTCGTCGCGGAAACACCGCACAATCTGGAAATAGCGGTCATACCCGGCAACCATCAGGAGTTGCTTGAAAGTTTGTGGTGATTGCGGCAGGGCGTAAAATTGCCCGGTATTCATCCTGGAAGGAACCACAAAGTCTCGTGCTCCTTCGGGTGTCGACTTAATCAGGTATGGTGTTTCTATTTCCAGAAAATGCTTGTTATTAAGGTAGTTCCTGGTTTCGATACCCATCTTATGACGTAATTCCAGGTTTTTCCGGTTTACATTACGTCGTAAATCCAGGTAACGGTATTTCATGCGCAACTCTTCGCCGCCATCGGTGTTATCCTCAATGGTAAAGGGTGGAGTTTTAGATACATTCAGCACAATAAAGCTATTGACAATGATCTCCACATCACCGGTAGCCATTTTGGGGTTCTTGTTGCTTCTTTCGGCTACTGTTCCTTTGGCTGAAATCACAAACTCACGTCCCAGTTTGCGGGCTTCCATGCACAATGCACGGTTAGCTTCAAGGTTAAAGACAAGTTGGGTAACACCATAACGATCGCGCAGGTCGATGAAAGTAAGGCCGCCCATATCGCGTGAGCGCTGGAGCCAGCCGGATAAAGTTACTTCACGGCCCACATGAGCCATGTTCAGTTCACCGCAGGTATGAGTTCGGAGCATATTTTTTGGTTTATCGGGTTGCAAAGGTAGGAAGAAAGTACGAAGTACGATTTACGAAGTACGATTTTGGATTTGCGGAGCTGATGTATGTGATAAAGATAGTCAATATTATGGATTTATTATTATTATCAATTGAGGACCATAAAAATTTGATTTCATGCAATTATGGCCAACGTGCAACCCTGAATTTGCAATTTATACTAATTTTATTGCCCATTTCTGATATGAATTGGATTTTTAACCAGAATATGGTTTTAGGATCGTGCTTATCAATTTTGATACCCATAATCCCCTGGGTAATTTTGTTTTGAAAAAATCAGATGCCATGGAAACAAAAATAATCAAGGGTGATTTTGTCAAGGATAAAATCTTTACGGAGGTTAAATCTGAGGTTGAAAGACTTCAGGAAAAGTATCATGAAACACCGGGAATTGCTTTTCTGGGATTCATGTGTGTTCCGCTCGCAAAATATAATATTCCGATGCATATACACCTGGCCCAGACAATGGGATTCAGGGTTTTCACCGAGATCCTGGCTAATGAATCCAAAGAGGAGGATATATTTATGGTCATTGACAGACTGAACGCGAATGATGAAATTCATGCCGTTGTGCTTCTACAGCCGTTGCCCCAGCACCTGAATCCTGTAAGGATTGTCAACAGAATCAGTCCTGCTAAAGAGGTTGAAGGTTTTCACCCGGTTAATGTGATGGGCACGATGGTTCCTGATATTCAAACAAGCAGGTATCCTATGTGTTTGCCAACGGCCCTGTTCGAAATGTTCAAAGAAGAGGAGGTAATACTACATAAAGATCAGGAGTGGGTTTTCTTGCTTGATGATGAATTTCTATCAAATACGCTTACAAAGATGATCGTTCGGGCAGCCGCATCCAGGGTTGTACCCAATGATTGTGCTGTAACCTTTGTGAACAAGGATACGAAAAACCTGGTGGAGCATTGCAGGCAAGCCGATATTTTGGTGGTGGTGACCAAGTTTCCTGAATATATTCAACCAGAATGGTTGAAGCCCGGTGTTTGTATTATCGACATTTATTCGAACCTGGTAAAAGAGGTCCCGTCAAAAACCGATCCGGCCAAAATGGTCCCGGTCATCAGGGGTGGAGTTAATGTAGCCTCTGTCAACAATATCGCCAGTGCCATTCTCCCAATTCCCGGGGGTCTCATGACAGTTGTGATGGCTATCCTTTTCAGAAACACCGTCATTGCTTATAAAAACACCATTGCAGGTTTTTGATCCTGTTTAAAGTGCACGGCAAATAATTAATCCCAGAATATGAAAACGGTTTTAAAAATATTGAAAATCATGATGTTTGTCCTGTTCCTGACAATTTCAGTGAAATCAAAAGCACAGGAGAAAATAGATTCACCATCGGCTTTAAATGATACATCTTCTTTTATTGTTGTCAAGTTCAGGGAGGGGTCAACCTATTTTGGGAAACTTAAGGAAAACAGGAATGACACGCTCACATTGATTACGGAAGACCTGGGCCCCGTCAGGATTCCCTACAGTAAAATAAAGAAAGTTGAAAAAGTTGATTACATTGTAGTGAAAAAAGGAAAATACTGGTTCCCGACACCATTGCCCGGGAGGTATTTTTTTGCACCATCTGCTTTCACTCTGAAAACGGGCGAAGGATATTACCAGAATACCTTACTCGTGTTGAATTCCTTTAATGTAGGGGTAACAAACTGGTTTTCAATAGGAGGAGGAATTGAACTCATATCAACGATTGGTTCAATCACCGCGGGGGAGTTTCTGCCCAGCTTTTTTTTAACGCCCAAAATCGGTTTTAAAGTGGCAAATAATTTTAGAATAGGTGGAGGATTTATCTATGCAATGATTGCCGGAAATAATCTCCAGATAGGCACTATGTACGGTGTGATTACCTATGGCAATCCTGATTATAATCTGACTGGCGGATTGGGATGGGGTTACTCGAAATCAAAGGAAGCCGATGCTGTATTTCAGAAGAATCCAATGATAACCCTTTGCGGTACAGCAAGGTTAGGCCGGAAAATTGCATTTGTAACCGAAAACTGGATCATCCCCTATACGACCAATTCAGGGCAGAAGTATACTCCTGTCTTTTCATATGGCCTTCGCTTCTTCGGTGAAACATTGAGTGTCGATCTGGCATTTATCAACAATAAAGAGATATTTGAAATTCTGTTTACCGGTATCCCATTTGTTGCCTTCGCTGTAAAATTCTAACGACTTAATTACCTGGTGTTAAATAGAACCGAGGGATCAAACAATTATTTTTTAATTCCAAAAACCAGATCAATAACAGGTAGTAAATGCCACTGTGGTCCGGCAGGATATCGGCCAAAACATAATTTATAACCCGCCTCAATCCTAAGGGTTTCTTTTTTTGAGGTGTAGACTAAAACACCTTTATTCTCCATAAAATAATTTTGCGCAGTGCCACAGATAATGAAATTCTCCACATTAATAAGCCAACCAAACCTTTGGATGAACTGACCCCGGAAATCAATGCCAACGTCAAATTCGGGCTGATTGTAAAAAACAGCAAGTCTGGGATAAATTAACGGAAGGTCGATGGTGCTTCTTGGGTTGAGCGGTCCAAATTTAATTGAAAAAGCGATTCCGGCATGGGCAGTCAGGATCGCTTTTTTAAACGGCCTGAAAGAAAGCAGGAATCTGTTCGAGATTGCAAACATCTGCGGAATTGTAAATTCAGGAGAAATTAACCCCCCGGTTCCTTTTGTTGCCACCAGGTTCATAAACAAGGATGGATAGAAAAGGCCGTGTTCCGTCGCAAGTCGAAAACCTGAATATTCTCCCCAGCAAGCTTTTATCTTTACCTGTGGCATCAGGAAAAACATTAACGGGTGAGCTGAAAGCTCCAGGTTTTTCCCAAGGCCATATCTTGAAGCAGTAAAGAGACCCAGTTCCCACCTGTGTTTTGGAATGGTATAAGCGGTTCCATCGGTCCAGTAATTCTTTGTCAGGGAATCCTGCGAATACAGTTCGAAGCAGAAGAATATCCCGGATAACCAAAGTATCACTTTTTTCATTCCATTTCCTGTTATTCGGGCAAAATAAAAAGTACGCTTACCGGGGCATGATCTGATTCTTTTGTGGCATCCTGGTGGACAACGACAGAATGATTTGCCCATTTGTAGTTTGTAAACAGGTAGTCGAGCGTTCGGTCCCAGTAATGATCCTGGCGGGTAGTATGGGTGTAGAAGTGAAACTGATCGCTTTTGTAAAGGCTGTCGGAGACAGCACAACGATAAGTTTGGTACAGGGCATCGAGAAAATGTTGCTCCGGAGAATAATCACTGCCCTCCTTATGCATCGGGTCATCGCCAGCACTATGATATGATTCCCACGAACACTTATCCTGCAGGCAGTAATCGGTGGTGTCAGAAGAGGGAGGTAAAGTGTTCAGGTCACCACCTGCCACAAAATATCCACCATTCTGGTTTATCCGGTCCAGTTCGTTTTTAAACTGGGTGATATGCTGTTGTTTGATGTCGAGTGTAGCAGTAGCAGAGGCATGTATATTGACGGCATAAAAATTTTTAAAATCCGGAATTTCGATCCTGGCAGTAACCAAGCAGCACCGTTCATAGAAATAGCGTGTAAGTTTATCCTGGTCATTACGTAAAACAAGTTGAATCCTTTGGGCATCACTGATCTTCCAGCGCGAAAGGATGACATTTTCTTCATCCATCCTGCCCAGCCCATCGCTTGGGATAAACTGGGCTTTCCATTGTGAACCACAAACCGCATAATTGAACCAGGTATGGTCAAGGATCCATTGCAGCTGATCGATATAACATGACCGTTTTGAATTAATATCCACCTCCTGGAGCAAAAGAATATCGGGTTTGATTTTATTTATCTGATCAACAATGGCCTGCAGGGAATTATAGACTTCCTCTTCTGTCAGAACTACCCGCTCGCCGCATGCATCGCCAAACCAAAGAATCCTGCCGGCCCCAAACCGGATATTCCAGGTCATAACACGTATGACAGAAGGGGTATCTGTTACCGGAGTATAGGTCTTTGCCGAATAATATGATGCCTCCCCGGTGTCATCGAAGGTTGTCGCCATGGGTTCACAGGAAGATATGAGGAGACAAACAAAATAAAAGGTACTCACCCAAAGCGATAGCCTGTAGCGGGAAAAATACAAAATCAAGAACACACTTCTTTTGTCTTCCATCATTTTTCTTTCTCAACCCATTCGTTCAATCCGACTTCTAAGCATTTTAATCTTTTCCTGCAGGATATTGAAGAACCTGTAGCGTTCTTTAGCAGAAGTTCCACTAATCATGGTTGATTTCTGCATCAGGTTGCGGAGAGATTTTTCCACCTGGTTGCAAAATACAGGGTTTGTAGTGATTAACTGGTTGATAACATTATAGGTGTTAAAGGAAGTTTTCTGTCCGTCAGTTTTCACCAGGATTGTATTATCAGTCACCAATACTTCGTTATGGTAAAGTTTGTAACTATTTTCAATTCCTTCAGCAGGACTGTTCTGCATATACTGAAACCCATGTTCGGCCTGACTTTGCACGTGATGTAGCCACGATTCCAGAACACCACACAACCTGAAAACGTCTTCAATACGTTCAAAAAATCCGGAAACAAAACAATATTCAATTTGCCGGAGAATACTTGATATTGTCTCTTCGCTCCAAATCTCAATGGTAGGGATTTTAATATAATAGGTAAGCAACTGACGACCAATTTCATAGAGGTTTTCCGGAGCATCCAGCGAAAGTTTTTTGTCTTCGTATCCACTAGTTGGAATCAGCGCTTTGTTCCAGAAATAGATTTTAAAGGCAGCTATTTCCGGGAATTCGAAATAATAAAAGACGGGTATATCTTTAGCCGCATATATAATTTCCCTTTCTTTTGCTCCATGAATCCGTTTTATGGCAACCAGGAGTGACTGGAGCCATTTTTCAATATCAAAACCATCCTCACCAATGGCCAGTGAATTGAATATAACATGGTTGTGTTTGAAATTGAAGAGGGAATCAATTGAAATTTCATAATTGAGACATATGGTTTTCAACTCTTCCAACGATAATTCTTTTTCCCCACGTATCCTTCGATAAGCGCTGTCGTAGCTAATTCCAAGAAGTTCAGACAGATCGTGCACGAAGGATATATTAGGTGCCAATTTATTCCTGACTGACTGGAAAAGAATTTCCTGCATGGTTGATGGTGTGGTCATGGGATTTTCTGGTTATGGACAGGTAAAGGTAAGCCAAAAAACAAAAAAAACCAAAAAGTCATTGTCATCATAACTTATTTTAAAACAACAGCATTTTCTTCAGCATAAGTCATTGCTACTTGAATTAATGAACGCTAACTCTGATTCCGTCTGAATGAGCCACAAATTCAGGTGCATACATGCATTGAATGGTGGTAATGCCATTGGAATATTCTCCGGTGGCGTTTACTTTCAGCGCATATTCAAATACATACGTTCCTTTTGGCAGGTAGTCAAAGAAAAAATTAGTTGCCTGGTCGGTCGTACTCTGGTAATAGCCAAGTCCATCCTGGTAGCGGTAACCGGAAAGTCCGTCACCGGAGGTGACCGGAAAGTAACTTGCTGATTCCGGTCTCGCTGAAGCGGATATGTAAGGTTCGAAAGCAGAAGCACGCATATCTTTCATATGAACGAATTCAAGATCGCGATCGATGGTCAGAATAATGCGGACTTTTAGTTTATCGCCCATATTTAGGAAACCGGAATTCGTTTCGTCCTTCGAAACAGGTTCAAGGACAGGTCCTGAAGGAGTAATTCTTTCTACAAATAATTTCTTTTCCAGTTTCATCGGTGTGGCAGCGGGGGTTATTTTATCGAGGTTTTCGAAATACTGCCAGTAAAGCGCTCCCCAGGCAACACCCGGTGAGGATTTTGAAATAGAAATCTTACCCATATCCGGCTTTATGGCGTTTCCGGTCCATGAGACCTGAAAATAACCGGTGCCTGCTTCTGTATTCTTATCAATGAATTTATCGGAGCTAATCCTTTCTTTCCCAATTGAAATTTTCACTCCGGGGTTTTCTGACAGTAAATCTGTTCCCCTCAACAACAACGCATAACAAGCTTCCAGGGTTGCACGTGGTGATTGCCAGTCCTGGGTTTGTTTTTGCTTCAACAGCCATATTTTAAGATCTTCAACCGCTTTTTCATCCTGTGCAACTTCGTCAAACAATTCAATCATCAGCGCATGGGTTTCAATGGGTGCCTGGTACCAGAAAAATCCCCGATCTCCAGCCCAGTACATGCCCATTTCATCTGAATGAAGTGCCTTTTCAGCAAGCGATTTCACGATCAAACCTGGGATTTCTTTATTATCAAGCCGGTTTAAAGCAAGGGCAATCATGCCCTGCAGGTGACGATCGTATTGTAACCAATATTTTGCCGCCTGTTGCCTGTAGTAATCAAACGACTCCCTGAATTTTACTCCTGGATCGGGCAACTGGAACCTGGCATCGTTCATGAAATAACTTCTGGCATACAAGTACTGAATTTGTGTATTTCCAAGATGATTATAGTTCAGGTATCCTGAATCATGTTTTTTTTGTTTTTCAAAATCTTTGACAAGCTCCTGGTCTAAAAACCGGATTCCCTTCAAAACCATGTTCCAGGTTTCCTTATCCGAGCGGATGGAGGTGACACCCAGCTGATCAAGTTGTCCAATACCGGTGATGATGTTTTGGGTTATCCATCGGTTTTCGGGCATATCGGCAAACCAGGGCCACCCGCCATTCTCTGTTTGCAATTTCTTCAGCTTATTCAGATTTTCCTGCAGGTTTTCCTCAATATTATTCATGTTGAAATAAAGCCCCAGTTTTTGTTTTCTGTCGGTTTCGCTTGTTGCATCAGTCACCCAAGGCGTTTCCCGTAACATGGCCGATTTCAGTTCCTGGTTTTTGGCAAGGTTTGACTTCAATGCATCGGGTGAAAACTCCTTCCATGAATCGAAAACTGTTTTAATTTTGGGGTTTGAGTTTGCAATGAATGCGGCAATGCTGTTCGACCAGAATGCGGCAAAAATGGCATCGGCATTTTCATAGGTCTTGTTATTCAAAACAGGCAGTGCCTGAATAGCATACCATGCCGGATTCGACGCAAATTCAAGTGTGAGTTTGTAATTTTTCATGGTAGCATCCCACCGATCAGCAGAATCAGATTTTAATAATTTTTCAAAAATAAACTCAGTAATTCCTTTGCCACGGACAGGAAGCGGGAGTGATTCGGTGACTAACAGTCGATTTGTTAACACAGGGATTGCATTTTCCTCACCATCACTATATATACCTGAAACTGCAGTGATCCGGTACTGAAGAGCTGAAAGTAAGGAACTTACCGGAATAAACAATTTCCACGAAACGAGGACACTCTGATCTTTATTTACGATAAAAGGTTGAAGCCAGGGTTCGGATTTCGGATTTCGGATTTCGGATTTAAGCTCATTGCCCGATAAAATTCCGGGGAAAGAATTCCGGGTAGTATCGATCCACGAATTAAGCGGTTGGAGGGTGATCGCATCACACAGATTCAGATTAACCATGCCGGTAAGTTCACGATCGGACATGTTGACGACTTTGGCACTGAATACAACCGTATCGCCCTGGCGCACAAAACGGGGGGTGTTTGGAAAAACCATAAGATCTTTTTTTGTGACAAGTTCTTTCTCAAACAGGCCATACTCAAGGTTTTTCGTGTATGCCAGTCCCAGCAATTTCCATTTGGTGAGCGATTCAGGAGCGGTAAATTGTAATATCAGCGACCCGGCAGAATCGGTAACCATGGAGGGATAAAAAAAGGCTGTTTCGCTAAAATCGCGACGGATCCGCACAGGCATTACATTTTGTGCCTTTATGGTATTGCGGCCATCCGTGAAAACTTTCGACGTTTTGATGGCAGTATCAGGTTCCTGGAATTCATCTTTTCCCTGTTTGCTTTCGGGGGGTGGTATCATTTCAGCGGTCTGTGTTCCTGCGGCCATTGGGCTATCCATCATTGCCATACCAGTAGTTTTATCCCGGGCGCCATGGGTGTTCCGTGCATAACGGCCATATTCACCAAAGTAGTTCAGTCCAAACCAGTTTAACCGCAATCCAGGCTCTGCTGAATAAATTTCAGTTCCTGAATTTGGTGAAAACCATTGTCCGGAGGTGATACGAAACGCATTGCTGACATCCCATGGGTATAGTCCTGAGAAACGCTGATAAAGGTTAAAGGACCATTCATTTTTGCGAAAAAGGTCAAGTGATGCATCATACATCGTGGTCAGAAATTCAGCGTAAGCGGATTTCCCATTGGAATCAGAAATCCTGATTTTCCAGCTCTCTTTTGACCCGGGATCGAGCTTATTACGGAATGTTTCAAAAACAATGTCCAGTTTTTTATTTGTATAAGGGACATTAACCATCTGACTGTTCTGAAATACCCTGTTATGTTTAACAAACATGAAATTTACCGTAAAACCTCCGCGAAATATTTCTTTTATGGGAATCTCAACTATCATAGCGCGGTCATTGCACTTGATATATTCGCGCGAAACCAGGCTGTCGCGGAATCGTATTTCATAAATCATATGGACATTGTCCTCTTTTGAACCAACACAGAACCTGGCATTTTCGCCAGGTTCACCATTGGTTTTCAGTGGTACAAACCAGTTGAGTGTGTTAACAGGTACCTCTTTCGAAATGGGAGAATAGGCTGTGAAAAATTGTTTTTTTTCAACAATCGCGCCGAACGGATCGGTTGCTTTCAGTATCAGCAGATAGGAACCCGGAAGCAGGATACCCGATTCAGATGAACGAATATTAAGAGTAGAATCGGTTTGCGTATTCAGATTCCTATTTATAACAGGTTCCTCTCTTTTCCACGTTTCAGGGTCATTTTCGTTTCCATAGATGTTGTAGGGAAATTTTGAATAAAACTCCTCACGGGTTAAGATTGAAAGATCGGGACGCTCCCATAGCCGGGATTTAAAGAACCGATCGGGCTGATTTAGCCTTTGTATTGTGATTGTCAACGCTACCGGCGTATGATGACCATTCAGATTTGTTGTAGAAATTTTTACTATGGTATCTTTTGCCAAGTTAACCATATCGGTCACAGTTGTTCCAATTATCAAAGAGCTATATCCCACGGAGACCATTTGCTGTGATGATTGTGTTTCGCCATTTATATCGGTAACATCGGCATAAATTGTAAAATCAAACACAGGCCTGGTTTCTATATCTGTTGTCGGATCGGGAATGGCTGTAAATGCAAAGGAATATTCCCCTGATGAATTTGTCAGTGTGATTCCGTTGGTAATTTCCAATTGTGGAGACATTGGTCTGGGAATCCGCCAACCCCAGTCCCAAAAAGGGAAACTGGCAGAACGGACTACACGGTATTTCACTTTAGCGCCATCAATCATATTCCCGGCAAAGGCAACCGCCTTTCCTGAAACTATAATTGTTTTTCCAAGCCGGTAATTTCCTTCTAGTGGGTTCCATGTCAATTCAAAGGTTGGCCGCTTGTATTCCTCTAAAGAAAGACTTATGGAGCCTGATTCATTTGAGATTGTCATTTGTCCTAATAAAACCCGGGTGGGTGTTGTATAGGAACCGTTGAATGAGCCAAATTCGTTTGATGTAAGTGTCTGTTCTCCGATCTTCTGGCCATTTGCATCAGTAAAGGTCACCCTGGTACTATAATTCTTTTTGATCTTGGACTGATCTCCGGTTTTTTCCAGGACAATGCCCTTAAAGTAGACAATCTGGCCAGGCCGGTATATTGCACGATCAGTATAAAACATAGTTTCGAGGCTGGTCCTTGACAGATCTTTGTAAACAGAATATTGATAGAAATTGTCGGTAATCAGAAAGTCATCCTTATACCGGATCTTCAAAAACAGATTTGAATTTCGCCTTTTGTTGTCTGAGGGCGGAATTAAAATAAATCCCTGACCGTCGGTAACAAAATCTAAGAGTTTTACAGATGAGTATTGACGATCCCTGTAATTATAATTTTTTTCCCAGGTTTCAACCTTTACGTTTTTCAGTGGCAAGCCTGTTTCCCGGTCAAGGAGAAAATACCCAAGGCTTCCATCTTCATTGCGCTTGCTGATATAACTTAATTGTGTCGACCAGAACGGGGCAAAGGAAAACACCAGTTTTGGATCGTTAAAATCCTGTGATGCAGCGCAAAGCAGCACCCAAAAACCTTTTGCAACCTCGGGGATACTGATTTCGGTACTATGTTCCTGGTAGTCGCCATCGTTGGGGAAATTTAATGTCCAGGATTTTTTTGCAGGCAGGGATGCCAGAAATTTGAAAAATCCCTGGTTATCCAGTGTTCCAGTTTTTTCAGCGAACATCCCGGGATCAGCTAAAATCAGGCGGAAGTAAAGTTGTTGCAGGTTTTTAAATTCCACAAGGGCCAGGGATGGCTTTTCGCTGGGCACCGCCGATTCAATGGTCATCCGGAGAATGGGTTCCTTGATTGACTTTGAAAGGTTCTTGCAATTTTTTGCTCCTTCTGAATCAGGAAAGCGCTGGACAGCTTTTTTGCAGACCTCAACGGCAGAGCGGTTATCCCATTTGTGATGATCGGAAACCAGTGGCTGATATCGCCTGCCCAGAGTACTGAAATAATCGGCGAGTGCAAAAGAGATTGCGGTACCGCAAGGAGAAGCAATTTGTGCCTGATCAAACTGGCTCAGGGCATTCAGATAGAGACTGTCCTTTTCAGGAAATACATATTCCTTGTGTACAAAAGCGAATCGTTTCAGTTCAGAATATATCAAGGCACATGGATTTTTATCATGAAGATGGAACAAAGCCAGGTCGCGGAAAATCCGCATAGCAAAATTGAATGGAGCAGATGAATCCGCGGGAATCAACATCCTGTTGCGGGTAAAATTTACGGTTTGATCGAAGTACCATTTTTGGTCAACTTCAAATCGCTGGGCGGGAATGGCGTATCCTTCCTGCCCTGAAGTGAAAAAATCGAGGGCGCGGCCAGCAAGGAAATCATAAAGTGTTGGAATGTATTTAGCTGCTTCGTCTATCCTGCCATCCCGCTTTTTGTCCTCAAATACCTCCTGATCAAGGATTGCTTCATACTGCCTGATAGGAATACTTTGTAATGTGTCAGTGTTTTCGAGTGATAACAAATAAGAACTGGTTATTGCGCGAACAATGGTGGCAAGATCCCATGTTCCGATACTATCGGCGAGAATGGTGTTTACTTGTGAGCGGTCGCGGAACCTGTATTGGTTATTCTGAAAATATTTCCAATACACTTCGGCAAGAATGGATTGCAACACTTGTTTTGCGGGTATTGCTGCAGACTGAATTTCATTTTGTAATTCCACGATTGTTTTTATCAAAAAGTCCTCCTGGAATTCAGAATTGAGGCGAATCCGGTATATGACCGATTTAATCGTCTGCGGATCGTTGTTTTCGGTTTTGGACCGGGTGTAAATTTCATTAACAAGTTCAAGTGCCGATTTTGGCTGCCCAAGACTGACAAGTGAATCAACCTGTTTCCATAAAGAGGTTAACTGGCGGGCCTGTAACCCTGCGGGTTGTTTTTTTGAGGATTGTGGAGGCACTCCATAAATTGCCGGATTCAGGACGGTAAATGAAAGAACCAGAAACAGGAAAATTTTGGTTTTCATGATGTTTTCGTTAGGGTTGAGAATGTTCAGATACAATATTATAAATCTTGACCAACTGAGCAAAGATTATACCGTTTGCAGCGGTCATTTTTTCTTTTCTGAAATCTGAGAGGATAATGGGTTGGCAAGTCCTGAATAACTAATCAGCTCCAGTTTTACTGAGCCAACAATCACCTCTGATTTAGCAAGGATGGGCAGATGATTTTTATCCTCGGTTATCCATAAATCCATGGGGTAAGGCTGGCTGAAAACATTCCCGGTGGCTACCATGGGTTTGAAACGAAGGCATCGGAACCGCCCCAAATCAGTAATAACTTCCTCCTTTCCCACGAATTGAATTTGCGAAACATAAAGGGAGTCGTCTAAAAAAAAGGTAATCGGAATATTTTGCCCCTTTTGAAGATTGGTAAAATCGAGGGTGCGGGCATAGTAAAAGGCAGAAAGCACATCCTGGGTTCCGGGAGGAATTTTTTTTATGGTCCGGGTGCTGAGCGCAGTCCCGGAATACTGATTAAACTTAACATCGTCATTGTATTTATAATCGCCTTCATGGGTCCGCCGGATGAATGACCAGGAAAACAGGTACTCCTCGTCCACAAAGGACTCAAAACGATCAGATACTTTAAAAAACCAGCTGAAAGCGCCTTTTGAATGCCCCTCGCCAATTATATGGTAAACATTTCGGCCATCTATTTGTAGCGGTTTAGATGCTATCTCAAGTGAAGCAATGCCGGCAGTCACCTTACCGGTAACATAGGAGTCATAACAGGCACGGAATTTCAATTTTTCACCCCGGATAAAGGCTTCATTCTTTCCCGGGGTGAAGGGCTGGGAAAAGGCAATTCCAATTGCAGATAAAAAGTTGAAGATAATAACAGAAAACAGGAGGATTCTTCTCATCCCTGCACCACTATGTTGATGATTTTTTTCGGAACGATGATGACCTTTTTCGGTGGTTTTCCCTGTAACCATTTTTCTGATTCTTTGGCTTCAAGAGCTGCTTTTTCAATTTCAGGGATTGACAACCCTGCAGGCAACTCCAGTTTGAAACGTGTCTTACCATTAAACGAAACAGGGTATTCAAAAGTATTTTCAACCAGGTATTCCGGTTTAAATTCGGGGAAGGAAGCCATCGAAACGCTTCCAGAATTTCCAAGCAGGCTCCACAACTCTTCGGCGATATGCGGAGCATAGGAAGCAATGAGAATCACCAGGTCGCTGAGGATTATACGTTTGCTGCATTTCAGCTCGGTTAGTTCATTCACACAGATCATGAATGTACTTACAGCAGTGTTAAACGAGAGACGTTCGATATCTTCCTGGATTTTTTTGATGGTTTTGTGCAATACGCGTAATTCATCTGCAGTTGGAACCTCATCATGCACGCGAAAATTATTCAGATCATTGTGATAAAGCCTCCAGAATTTCCGGATAAAGCGGAACACTCCCTCAATGCCGTTGGTATCCCAGGGCTTGGATTGCTCAAGTGGTCCGAGGAACATTTCATAGAGCCTGAATGTGTCTGCGCCATATTTCCCGATCAGGAAATCGGGGTTAACCACATTGTAAAGTGATTTCGACATCTTTTCCACGGCATAACCGCAGTGATATTTTCCCTCCTCCATGATGAATTCGGAACCCGCAAGATCGGGACGCCATTTAATGAAAGCATCCGTGTCGAGGATGTCATTGTCAACCATACTCACATCCACATGCATTTCAGTGGTATCGTAATTGGTCTTCAGTCCTGCCGAAACAAATGTATTGGTTCCTTTGATGCGGTAAGCCAGGCTTGACCGTCCCTGAATTTTTCCCTGGTTGATCAGTCTTTTAAAGGGCTCTTCTTTCACGGAAAGTCCTGTATCGAAAAGAAATTTATTCCAGAAACGTGAATAAATCAGGTGACCAGTGGCATGCTCATCACCACCAATGTAAAGATCCACATCCTGCCAGTACCCAACGGCCTCCTTTGAGAAATACTCCTTGTCGTTATGTGGATCCATATAGCGGAGATAGTAGCCGCTGGATCCTGCAAAACCCGGCATGGTATTGGTTTCGAGCGGATAACCCTCGCTGGTAATCCAGTGTTTAGCACGGGCCAACGGAGGTTCCCCCGTTTCGGTCGGCAGGTATGCATCAACCTCGGGGAGCATGAGCGGAAGTTCACTTTCGTTGAGTGTATATGCAATGCCTTCTTTGAAATAGACCGGAAATGGTTCGCCCCAATAGCGCTGCCTGCTGAAGATGGCATCGCGCAGACGAAAATTAATAGTTCCCTTGCCGATTCCCATTTCATTAATTTTCCGGATCACCGCACTGATGGCCTCTTTAACATGCATACCATTGATGAAACCGGAATTGACCAGAATGCCATCCTTTGCATCATAGGAATTTTCGGAAATGTCGCCACCCGAAACAACTTCGGTTATGGGGAGCCCGAAATGTTTCGCAAAATCATAATCCCGGCTGTCGTGCGCCGGAACAGCCATAATCGCCCCTGTTCCGTAACCGGCCAGCACATAATCAGCTACCCAGATGGGGATGGGTTTACCGTTGAACGGGTTAAGACAATAAGCCCCGGTAAATTCCCCGGTAATCTTTTTCACTTCGGCCATTCTTTCACGTTCTGAGCGGTTTTTGGCAATATGCAAGTACCGTTCAACAGCTTCCAGGCGGTCGGGTGTAGTGAGTTTTGCAATCAATTCGTGCTCAGGTGCAAGTACCATAAAGGTAGAACCAAAGATGGTATCGGGTCGGGTTGTGAAAATATTCAATGCGAAATCATGATCTTTAACCGGGAAATGGATCTCGGCGCCCTCTGAACGACCGATCCAGTTGCGTTGCATTTCCATCAGGGAATCGGAGAAGTCGACCGAAGTAAGTCCGTCGAGGAGGCGTTGCGCATAGGCTGTGATTCGCAGGAACCATTGGCGCATTAGTTTACGTTCGACAGGATGGCTGCCACGTACCGAAAAACCGTTTGCAATTTCATCATTGGCAAGTACTGTTCCCAACTCGGGGCACCAGTTCACCATCGCATCCGAAAGGTATGCGAGGCGGTAATTCATCAGGATCTCCTGTTGCTGTTTTTCGGAATATGATGTCCATTGAGCAGCTGAGAAAGAGCCATCCCAGTCTCCGGTAAAAATGGGATCTTTCTTTCCCAGGTCTTTGAACCAATTTTGAGTCATGGAGGCTTCGATTGCGGAATTACCCGTTGTTTCAAATACTTTTACCAAAGACGAAATTGGTTCGGCCTTCTGCGATTTATTATTGTACCAGTGGTTGAAAAGCTGTATGAAAGTCCATTGAGTCCATTTGTAATAATCAGGATCACAGGTTTTTACCTCCCGGTTCCAATCGTAACAGAAGCCTATTTTATCCATCTGTTCCCTGTACCGGGCAACATTTTTCTCAGTTGTAACGGCAGGATGGGTTCCGGTCTGAATGGCGTATTGCTCTGCCGGCAGTCCAAATGCATCATATCCCATTGGATGTAATACATTAAATCCCTTCAGCTTTTTATATCTGGAATAAATGTCCGATGCAATATATCCTAAGGGATGACCAACATGCAATCCGGCTCCGGAAGGATATGGAAACATGTCGAGAACATAGAATTTAGGCCGCGAAGGATCAGCATCGGTCTTAAATGTTTTATGATCTACCCAGTATTTTTGCCATTTTTGTTCAATTTCCGGAAAGTTGTAATCCATTGGTTGTAAATTTTATAAAAATAAATTAGCTGGTAAACAAGTTAGCTGGTAAACAGGAGCACCATGAGAGGGAACTTTATCAAATACAGTTTATTCCTGTTTACCTGTTTTCCAGTTCACTGCAAAATTAGACATTTCGCCGGAACCTGAAAAAAGTATATCTTTGATACATTAACCATGCTATTGAATGGACGATCAGGAGTCTCAAAATAATCAAGTTCCAACAAAACATCGGCCGCGTACCTGGCTTATTGTTTTGCTTAGCTTTCTTTTTCTGTTATTGGTTTCTTTCGTTGGGTTATTTCTGAGTTTCAATTATTTTGGAGAACAGGTTCTGAGAAAATATCTGCAGGCTAAAGTCTTCATTTCCAGTGGCGGATTATACCAGGTAGATTTTAAAAAATTGAATGTGAACATCTTAACTGGTAATGTCGTACTCGATAGTTTTGAACTTACTCCCGATAGATTTCAATATGAGCGGCTTAAGGAGAAGGGCAAAGTGGCCAGGGCATTATATCGGGTATCCTTTACTTCCCTTACCATTGACAAGGTCCATTTCAGGCAGATCTTTGCCGGAAAACGAATCAATTTTCGACAATTGACAGTTCAATCCCCGCTGATCAGCATTGAAGATTTTCCTGACACACTGGCGGCCAAGCGCAATAAGTGGAAAGTCATCTATGAAGATCTTTACCCTGCAGTTTCAGGTTTTTTCAATGATTTTCATATAGATTCTGTGAAAGTTAACCATGGACGCCTGCTGACAACCTCCATACAAAAAAAAGGCAGGCAAACGAGCGGGGAATATGAATTCAGCTCAGTGTTGAGGGATGTGTCTGTAAATCCCTATAGTTATTACAATCGTGAAAGAGTATTCTACTCGCGTGACATTGACCTTGTTATTCATAATTTTGAATACCTGCTTGCAGATAGTCTCTATTCTATTAAGGCTGAGGAGGTTGGATTCTCACTGACAAAATCCATTCTATATGGGAAGAAAGTCTCCCTGTCCCCTAATTTCAAATCAAAACGCATACAACATTTACGAAGCGGCGATTTATACCAGATCGACCTTCCTGAATTTTCAATTCGGGGGATTGACCTATACCGGGCTATGACTGACCGTAAAGTAGAAGTTTCGGTGGTAACCCTGACTGATTTTATCATGAGGGTGTATCGGACCAAACCCCCCGAGGGAGCAATAATCGGTAAAAAGACAAAGAAAAAAATAACCCTTACCGGATTGTATACCGTTGTTGCCAAAGAACTACGATTTATTTCCATTGATTCCCTTTCCCTGAAGAATGGCTCATTTGAATTTTATAGTAACTTATCGGATTCAAGGCCCGAAATGAAGATTGGGACCGTCAACCTGGAGCTAAGCCAATTCCGTCTTGATTCACTTTCGCATAAGGATCATACGAGAATTTTCTATTCCCGTGCTATTGAGTTGGACCTGGAAAAGTTTTACCTGCAGTTGCGGGACGGTATTCATAACATTGAGGCCTCGTCAATCAGTTTTTCGACCCGAAAATCGCTGATCAATGTGCGTGAAGCCCGGATTTCTCCTGGAAAGACCAGGAATTTGCTTGATTCGGTTAACCGGCGTAATTTGATGACTGTACATTTACCTCAATTATCCTTTACAGGCATCGACCTCAAAAAGGTTTTCAACCGGCGGGTTCTTGATTTTAATAAGCTCATAATCAATGAACCAGAGATCATGTATACCCGTTTAAAGCCACCGAAAAATCCCGATCCGCGATTTAAAAAGCCGGAAGATTTTTTCGAAGAGCAAAATGAGGAGGTGGTTTACGATCTGTTAAAAAAATACCTCTGGGTTGTCAAGGGACAAGAGATTGCTATTACACATGGGTTTTTAAAATTTTCAGTTGAACAAAACGGGCAGGAGATTCCACTTGCTTCCAGCAGTTTTGATTTGATCATGCAGCAGTTTCTCATTGATTCGGTGCATGGGATGAACAGGCAGGGGTATTTTTACAGTTCAGATTTCGACCTTGACCTTCAATCCGTTTTGATTGTGTCACCCGACAATCTCAAACAATTGCAGGCTGAAAGAGTTCGTATAGTCACAAAAGACTCGCTGATTGAAGCCAATAATATCAGCATTGTTAAAGGGGCCAGTCCATTAGCAAAGATTTCGCATCGAAACAGGCGGCAATCCCTAAACTTTGAATTCTCTCTGCTCAAACTTAAACTGACCGGGTTGAATCATAAAAAACTGTTCCTGGAAAAAACATTAAAAGCAAACAAAATTATTTTTGATCACCCTTCCCTCACTTTGAAAACCTCCAACAATGAACTGAAAGAAGGGCCTGTAGCGGAAACCCAGCTGCTAAAAACAAATAAATTTATTCAAGTTTTTGAAATTGGACATTGCCTGATAGAAAAGGGGGCTTTTACATACAATGGGGAAGCTGATCACAATACATCTTCTTTTTCTCTGAAAGACATTGATTTTGAAGTGGTCGCGGCCAAGGTTCAGCTTCCGCAGAAAGGGGTAACCTTGGGATCAATCAAATTCGATTCCATTAATCTAAACGTGTTTCCTTTGCGTGCTGTCATTGCTGATGGTGCCTATGATCTTGAAGCACGAAGCCTTGAAGTTCATTCCTATCCTGCCAACATCATCCTGCAAGGGATAAAAGTTGCACGACTCAAATCACCGAAAGAAAAACCGGGAAGCATAAGCCTGACCAATCTCACCATCCCTGAAATCCGGCTTGACGGATTCTATTTTGACCGGGCCATCTTTGATAATCAGTGGCAGCTTGATAATTTGTCAATAGATCATCCATCGGCCGAACTCGTTATGAATCAGTCTGTTGAACAAGCAGACACATCCCGCCATCTTAATCCCGAAAACCTTATCAGGATCCCCCGGTTCATGAAAACAATTTTCCTGGGTAAAGCCGGTATTGAAGGTGCTGATATCCTGTTGAACATTAAAGAGCCAGACCGAACCCGAAAATACAGGCTGAAAGAGGCAATACTCCGGGTAACCAATTTCAAGGTTGATTCTAGTACCCATTTCAAGCTGGATTCAGGCCGGCTGTTCAATGCAGATGATATTTCGTTTTCGGCGCCTGGTTATTCATGGGTATCACCCGACAGCATGTATACTTATGCTTTTAACCGGTTTGGATTTTCAACCGGATCGGCAAGTGCTTTTTTAGATTCGGCATCAATCACGCCAAATTACAGCAGAACTGATTTCTCACAAAAACTGGGTTGGCAAACAGATCGAATTGTTTTGCAGGTTCCCGGGATAAAGGTCTCCCACCTGGATTTCAGGAAACTGGTAATTGAACGGCAATTGCATGCTTTCAAAATCAGTCTCGATGGGTTGAATTTTCAATCATACCGGGATAAGCGTTTTCCTTTTCCTTCATGGCAGCGACCGCTGATGCCGGGCAAGATGGTTGAACGCATCAGTTTCCCGCTATCAGTCGATACTGTTGCTTTATCGCATGGATATGCGTCATATGAGGAACAAACCGGTGACGAGCCCGGCAGGATCTTTTTTGACCAGATGACTGCGACCCTTACCGGATTAAGCACGCCGTCGGTGAAATCCCACGCTAAAGATAGAAGAAAAGACCTGAATCTTCATGGAACCACACGGCTCATGGGACTGGCTCCCGCAGAAGCCTGGTTTCACTTCCAAACAGGCAGTCCGGCGGATTCCTTTGAGTTTTTCGCAACCGTTGGCAAGCTTTATCTTCCAGCCATTAATCCAATGCTGTCAAAACTGGTTCCTGCTTCTATTACCAAGGGAACAGCCCATTCAACGGAAATAATCCGGATCAATGCGGATAGCAGCAAAGCCACCGGAAGCATGACCTTCAGGTACAATGATTTTGCTATACGGCTTCATCCAACAAAGGCAGGAACATGGCATCTCATTGAACAATCATTGCTAACTGAATTGGTTAACCTTCTTCTTGCGAATTCCAATCCGAATGACGCTGGAAAATTAAAAACAGGGGTCATTTATTTTGAGCGGGACCCTTCAAAAGGATTTTTTAATTTTATATGGAAAAGTATACTTACCGGATTGAAATCAACAATGGGACTCAACTCCAAGGAACAAAAAGAGATGAAAAAAGTGGAAAAGCAGAAATTGGCGGAAAAAGAGAAGAGGGAGAAAAAACAGAAGAAGTAGGAATTTTTGCGTAATTTTAGCTCGCATTTTCACACCCATGATCCAACAGGAAGAGAGTTATTACCAGCGGAGGATTGCGACATCCCAATTTACTTCAATCATGAGTATTACCCTTGTGCTTTTCCTGATGGGATTGCTGGGTATGATTTTGCTACATGCCAAAAAACTTTCAGATTATGTTAAAGAGAATATTGGCTTTTCCATCATGATCCGTGAAGGGGTGAAGGAATCAGGAATTCTGGAATTAAAGAAAAACCTTGATGCACAATATTTTGTTAAATCTAGTGAATATATTCCACGTGACCGCGCTGCTGAAAAATTGCAGGATGAACTTGGTGAAGATTTTATCGGGTTTTTGGGCTATAACCCTTTGCTTCCGAGCATTGACCTGAGGATTTTGGCTCCTTATGCTACGGTTGACTCCCTTAGCCGGATCGAAAAAAGGCTTTTGGCTATCCCGGAAATCAAGGAGGTTTATTATCAAAAATCGCTGGTAGACATGATTAACCGTAATCTTGAAAAAATCAGCCTTATTCTGCTTGGATTCAGTGGGGTTTTACTTTTCATCGCCATTGTCCTTATAAATAATACGATCAGGTTGTCGGTCTACGCTAAACGTTTCATTATCAGAAGTATGCAACTGGTTGGAGCTACTGAGGGTTTTATCCGTAAACCCCTCTTGACAAGAAGCATTCTGCATGGGTGCATCAGTGCATTTCTTGCTTTGCTTATGCTTATGCTGCTTACCTATTTTGCCCTCGATCAAATTCCCGAGTTACTCGAACTTCAGGATTCAATAATGTTGATAGCGCTTGTTGTTTTCCTCTTTTTATTGGGAGCCTTCATTTCATGGATATCAACCTATTTTGCCGTTCGCAAATACCTCCGTATCCGCACAGATTTATTATATACCTGATATTCTTAAATTTTCTTTAATTTTGCTGTTCAATTCCTACATATTATGGAGAAGAAACAGACACAAGTAAAAACCCAGTCTACGGCTAAACCAGCAAAGAGTGAAGATGTTACAGGAAAGACTGCAAACGTAGGCGAATTTGCCTTTGGGAAAGAAAACTACCGCCTGATGCTGATCGGACTTGCTTTTATTGTGGTAGGGTTTTTATTGATGATTGGTGGTGGTTCTGCTGATCCTGCCAAGTTTAATCCTGAAATTTTCAGTTTCCGCCGGATTACCCTGGCCCCAATTCTTATCCTGGCCGGCTATGTGATTGAGATCTTCGCCATCATGAAAAGACCAAAAGACTAATGACAATTCTCCAGGCAATTATCATCGCCATTGTGGAGGGAATTACCGAGTTTCTGCCGGTTTCTTCCACAGGGCATATGATTATTACACAGAGTATTTTAGGGGTGCAGAGCACCGATTTTGTCAAGGCATTTACGGTAAATATTCAATTTGGCGCCATTTTATCAGTGATTGTTCTTTACTGGAAACGTTTTTTTCAATCCTGGGATTTCTATTTCCGTCTGTTTGTTGCATGTTTACCATTGGTAATTGCTTATTTGCTTGAGAAGCAGATCGACACCATGTTGGAAAGTGTGATGACAGTCGCTGTTGCATTGCTTCTTGGTGGGATACTGTTGATTTTTGTCGACCGCTGGTTTGACCGTCCCGAAAATGAAAATACCCGGCTCACCTATAAAAAGGCCCTTATCATCGGTTTTTTCCAGATAATCTCTGTTATCCCTGGTGTGAGCCGTTCAGCTGCCACCATTGTAGGGGGGATGAGTCAGAAACTCAGTCGCAAGACTGCGGCCGAGTTTTCATTTTTCCTCGCGGTTCCTACTATGTTCGCCGCTTCGGTTCTTAAACTCGCAGGGAATTATAAGATGATTTCGGCTGATAATATCAATCTCCTATTAATCGGCAATGTTGTATCTTTTATCGTGGCTATCATCGCAATCAAGTCTTTCATTGCTTTTCTAACCCGATATGGGTTTAAGTGGTTTGGATATTACCGCATTGTTTTGGGCCTTGTCATCATCATCCTCTTGCTTGCCGGAAAAAGCCTAACTATTCTCTGATGGAATTCCAGTTTGAGACAGGAGAAATTCTCCTGATCAACAAACCTTACACCTGGACCTCATTTGATGTGGTAGGAAAAATGCGTTCAATGATCAGGCAACGGACCGGGCTTCGAAAGATCAAAATCGGTCATGCAGGCACCCTTGATCCGTTGGCTAGCGGGCTGCTGATTCTTTGTACCGGGAAATTCACAAGGCGGATTGATGAATTTCAGGGACTGGAAAAAGAGTATACCGGGACATTCCGGCTTGGTGCAACCACACCATCGTTCGATCTGGAAACCCCCGTTGATAAAACGTATCCCCTTACCAACCTGTCAGGGTGTAACATAATTCAGGATGCGGCAAAGCATTTTATCACGACATTCGACCAGGTTCCTCCGCAATTTTCGGCTATAAAAGTTGATGGAAAGCGGGCCTATAAATCAGCACGACTAGACATCAACGTGGAGCTTAAGGCACGACAGGTTACAATTTCAGCTTTTGAAATAACCCGGATTGAACTACCTGAGGTTGATTTCCGTGTTATTTGCAGCAAGGGCACTTACATCCGGTCGCTTGCCAGGGATTTCGGACTTTTTTTAGGATGCGGGGCATATCTTACAGCATTATGCCGGACGCGTATCGGATCATTTCATCTGCACGATGCCTTCGAACTGACCGAGTTGCAGAATCTCATCCCTGACACAGGGATAACGTCCAAAAAGCCATAACTTTGCAAAAGTTCATTTTTCAAACCCAAATTCCGGGATTTCTCTCATGAAAATCAACCCGCACATTTTATTAAATCCGATTATTCTCGTTTTTACAATCTTAATTTTTTTTATGGCAGGCTTTTTTGCCATCCAGTCCAGTAAAAACATTGCAGAATCGGAGAAACGAATCAAATACGAATCTGTCCTTGCATCTCTGAATAAAAAAGCTCCTCCAGTCAGAAAGATGGAGAAAAAGGGCGAACAGGCAGCCGATGAACCGGGTATGGCTGCTTTTCATGATTTCCTGATGACCTTTGATCCGGCAACTGTTACGGTTCCCCGCGAACGCCTTGTGACAGCGCTTGAACAAACCCGTTCGCTTAACGCCTTAAAACATGAAAATGGTATTCAATGGCAGGGTTTTCCATCCGACATGGGCGGTCGTACAAGGGCCATCATGTATGACCCCAATGATCCGACGCATAAAAAAGTATGGGCGGGAGGTGTTACGGGTGGTTTATGGTACAATAATGATATAAGCAGCGCATCAAGTCCATGGATCCCGGCAGGTGATTTTTGGGGTACCCTGGCTATTCGTTGTCTGACTTACGATCCCCTTCAACCTCAGACGTTTTTAATTGGAACGGGAGAGGTGGAAACGGCCATGCAAACGTATCGCGAAAGTTCCGGCAAGGGATTTGGTTTAGGCCGTTCAGATGATGGCGGACAAACCTGGTACCACGTTCCCGGTACCGAACAATTTGCTTATGTGACCGATATCATTGTCCGTGTCGAAAATGGCGCCAGTGTGATTTATGCCGGGGTAGCCTCCGGTTTATATAAAGAAAGTCAGCACCAAAGCATGCCATCTGATGGCCTGTTCCGGTCAGCCGACAATGGCGCCACCTGGCAACAGGTACTTCCTGTTATCCCGGGATCAACAGTACCATATTGTGTTTCAGACATTGCCCTGGGGGCCGACAACCGGCTCTATGCAGGAACGCGACCCAATCTCAATGGAGAGGGTGCTGCGGTACTTTTGTTTTCTGATGATGGTTTTAACTGGACTACAAACAATCAATACCAGACGGAAATCCTTGGAAGCAGTACACGCAACATCCCGGGTCGGGTTGTTTTAGGGACTTCCGTTTCCAATGCCAATGTTGTTTATGCCTTAATTGCCAGCGGATATGTTAGCTCATCTGATGGCTTCAACTATTTCAATTGTTATCATATTCTTCGTTCGGCTGACAAAGGTGCGACCTGGGTGAAAAAGGCCCTTCCTTCCGATTTAACCTCGGGGAATAATTTTGCCACCATTGCCTGGCACGCCCTGGATATTGCCGTTGATCCGAACAATGCAAACAACCTTTATGTCGGAGGACTGGATATGCATAAATCATACAATGGCGGTGCCAGCTGGATGAGGGTAAGTGACTGGTCGGCCATGTACAGCGGCGGTGGACCTGATTATATTCATGCAGATCAGCACATTATTCTTTTTGGTCCGGGCTCCTCGGATGAGATACTTTTTGGAACCGACGGCGGGATTTTTTATACCAGCAACGGATCACTTGCAAATCCCACATTTGAAGAGCACAATAAAGGCTATTCCTCCCTGCAGTTTTATACCTGTGCTATTTATCCCCTGGCCGGGATCGAACAGTTTTATGGCGGGTTACAGGATAACGGGAGCCTGTTTTATATTGGGACTCCACTTACAATAAATGACATGGTGAGCGGTGGTGACGGAGCATATTGCTTCTACGATAAAAACGATCCGTCATTGTCTATTACCTCTCTGTATTACAACCAATACTATATCTTTGATAATGGCAACTACCAAAACTCATTAACTAATTGGTCAAGCGGCACCTTTGTCAGTCCGGCCGACCTGGACTACAGGAAGAAGATTCTTTACTGCAATGCAGTTACTTATTCTGGTAATCATCAGGACCAGATACTCCGGTTAACTGATCTCACCGGCAATGGTTCGGGATCCTTTCTTCCCCTCAACACAGGCACATCGGTGTTTTTCTCTGCGATGAAGTATTCACCCTATTCGCCTGTGGGAAAATCGACCTTGTTTGTCGGGTCACAATCGGGTCGACTCTTCAGTGTTCAGGAAGCACATAGCAATGCACCGGTTGTGACTGAGATTGGAAGCGCTGATTTCCCTATGGCGAATTTATCCAGTATTGCCATCGGAAAATCGGAGGATACCCTGATGGTGACATTCTCGAATTATGGTATTGCTTCTGTATGGCAAACTGTTAATGGAGGTCAATCGTGGCTGAATATCGAAGGAAATCTTCCCGATATGCCCATCAGGTGGTCATTATTTCATCCAGAGAACAACAGGCAAGCGCTGCTGGCAACAGAAACAGGGGTTTGGGAATGCCTTGACCTTTTTCAATTGCCGGTAGAATGGCACCCGGTAAATTCAGGGATGGCTAATGTTCGGGTTGATATGCTTCAAATGCGTAATGCCGACAATACTGTGCTTGCCGCCACCCATGGTCGTGGACTCTTTACCATGACCTGGGATATTTCAACCGGCACACAAGAATACAATAAATCATCGGGCCTGATATATCCAAATCCAACCACCGGATCTATATCCGTTTCTGCCATGATTAATGAAGGTCTTGTTGAAATATCAGTATGTGATCTGAAGGGTTGCATCTTCTTTCATGAGCAAATGTACGCCCCAACCGGCAAATTTGAAAAGCAAATAAATATAGCTCGTCAACAGGGGGGAACTTATTTGGTTACAATAAAAAACGGGGGAAGGAAGTTGATTTCTCAGAAGGTGATCGTTTATTAATGTTATGGAGAAAATCGTGATACGTGACACGTGACGCGCGACAAGAACATCAAAGAGTAACTTTATGAATTCCAAAAATTATCCGATCTTCACCCATGAATTTTATATGAATGAGGCGCTGAAGGAGGCTCAGAAGGCATTTGAGCGGGATGAGGTTCCAGTCGGAGCTGTAATTGTTTGCAGCCGAACGATCATCGCACGTGCGCACAATCTCACAGAAACATTGCATGATGTTACAGCTCATGCCGAAATGCAAGCATTTACAGCTGCCTCCGGGTATCTGGGCGGGAAATACCTGGATGAATGTACCTTATATGTGACCCTGGAACCTTGTGTTATGTGTGCCGGCGCAGCTTTCTGGACGCAGTTGGGTTCCATTATATATGGCGCATCTGACGAAAAACGTGGCTTCCGTCTGATCGCCCATCCATTGCTCCACCCAAAAACGGAATTGTCTGCCGGCATCCTTGCTGAAGAATGCAGCCAGATTTTGAAAAAATTTTTCAAAAGTAAACGAACATGACCAGGAATCTTAACAATTTGTTAGACCGCTCCAACGACATTTTCAAAAAAACGGAATTGGAATTTGTAATGAATGATATTGCAGAGATTGCGCACTATTTGTGGAACAGAGGCTGGGCAGAGCGGAATGCAGGAAATTTCTCAATGGATGTTACCGGTTTTTTCAACGAGAAAGAACGTGAACATTTTTCGTTATATCCATTTTTTCCTTTAACCATAGCGTACCCATCACTGGCGCACAAATTGTTACTTATCAGCGGAACCGGTACCCGAATGCGCGATGTTGCAAAAAACCCATCCGAATACATCTGTTATGTTTATATCAATGATTCTGGTTCAGCATTTCATATCATTGGAACCACCCCGGGAGAAAATACGGTCAAACCAACATCTGAACTTGCAACCCACCTTGCCATTCAGCAAATGTTGGTTCAGCGAAATTCATCAGAAAAAGTGGTATTACATGCTCATGTTACTGAACTCATAGCACTGACGCAGCTTTCAGCATTTAAAACGGAAATGGCCATTAATTCATTACTATGGGGTATGCATCCCGAAACCATCCTGTTTGTGCCGGATGGAGTGGGGTTTATACCCTATACGCTCCCAGGTACCGATCATATTGCCATGGCTACCATCAGGGGGCTTGGGAAGCACAAGGCGATCGTATGGGAAAAACATGGATGTATGGCTATTGGAAATACTCTTGCGGATGCTTTTGACACCCTCGATATTCTTGCCAAATCAGCAAAGATTTACTTCATGTGCAAATCAGCCGGCTTGGATCCTGAGGGCCTCACTCAAGGACAATTGAACGAAATCCGTTGTTTTCATCATAGTGTTTCTGATACAGAACCTGCTGCGGGTATATGAAAAATATTTTACATGATAGGTCAATTATACGGTTTTATTCTTAAATTAGCTGCCTGATCATCCACTATGCTTCCGATAAAAATCGTGATATTTGAAGATGAGTCGTTGCTGGCCAATGATTTAAAGCGACAGATAACACCGCATAATTATGAGGTTACTGCCATGTTCAGAAAGGCGGAAGAGGGGCTGGAATACCTTGCTGATGTTAACAACAAGGATGGTTTTCCAGACATTGTCCTGATGGACATTTCACTTGCCGGTAAAATGAATGGCATTGAAGCGGCAAAAATCATATCAGAAAAGTATAACGTTGCACTTGTTTTTCTTACGGGCATTAGCCAACTTGAAACTTTTGAAGAAGCTTTTCAAACAAAACCTATCGCTTTTCTGATTAAACCATTCGACATTCAACAAACACTTGTAAACCTCAGGCTGGCAGCCTATCAAAAGGCCCTGGAGAATAGGTTACTGAATTACCAGGCAGACCTTGAGGGAATGATTGTTGAAAGGACCAGGGAACTTATGGAGGCAAAGAATCAGGCGGAGGAGGCAATAAGGTTAAAAAACAGCGTTCTTTCAAATGTGAGCCACCAAATCCGTGAACCCATGCTTGGTATTATGGGAATTGCAGCGCTGCTGAGACAGGAGACCAAAGATCAACCTGAGATTCAGCGATTTACTCAGTACATCGATGATAACGCACACCATCTTTTTTCTCTATTGAACAAAATAATGGAATTGAGTGATGACCCCGTCAATTGATCAAACCCGGAACAACGTTTTAATTGTTGAAGATGATGCTGCAACTGCCAGTATTCTGAATATATGGCTTAGGAGTAAATGCCAGATTTTTCAGGCCCGTGATGGGGATGAGGCCCTTCAAATAGTGCATAATCTCATGAAAGAAAATCAGAAAATCGACCTTTTTATTTTTGACATCTGCCTTCCACGGCCATGGACAGGAATAACATTAAAAGTTGAAATCATCGAGAGGTGGAATACTTACAAGGCGCACCCATTTATTGCCGAGACAGCCTTTGCAATGCCTCACGATCAGGAGCAAATCATCAGGGCCGGGTTCATTGAGTATCTTACCAAGCCACTTGAAAAATCTATTTTAGTACAAACCGTCGAGAAATATCTGATTATCTGATATGCATATATTTCTAAAAAGAATCTTATTTTTTGGTTTGCTTTTCTTTTCCATTGAGGGACTCGGACAAAATACCGATTCACTCATTATCCGAAAAATATATACAGAGGCGCTGCTGAGCCCGATAGCCTATCATAATCTGGCTTTTCTTTGCAATAACATTGGTGGCAGGCTTTGTGGATCACCCCAGGCCGATCAGGTTGTGCAATGGACCAGGCACCTGCTCGAAGGAATGAAACCAGATACGGTTTTTCTGCAACCGGTTACGGTTGAGCATTGGGAACGGGGGGCAAAGGAGACCGCACGGGTTACTACAACAGCAGCAGGCGGGCATAATCTGGATGTATGCGCACTTGGAAGTTCAATTGGTACGGGAATGGCCGGACTCAAGGCTGAAGTGGTTGAAGTAAGGAACTTCAGCGAGCTTAAATTACTGGGAAAGGATAAGGTTGAGGGAAAGATCGTCTTTTTTAATCGTGCTGCTGATCCGGCTCCCATCTATACATTTGAAGCTTATGGCGGCGCAGTTGATCAGCGTGCTTATGGCGCAATGCAGGCGGCCCATTTTGGTGCAGTGGCTGTTATTGTTCGTTCAGCCACGCTGGCGCACGATGATTTTCCACACACCGGAATCCAGCATTATGCCGACTCGGTAAAGCCTGTTCCGGCTGTTGCTGTCAGTACCAATGGCGCCGATAGCCTGTCTCGGTGGTTAAAGGCAGATTCCAGGTTAAAACTGTTTATTCGCACAACTTGCATCCAACATTCGCCAGCCTTAAGTCATAACGTTATTGCTGAGATCAGGGGTTCTGAATATCCCAATGAAATCATAACATTCGGCGGGCATCTTGATTCCTGGGATATAGGCCAGGGAGCGCATGACGACGGAACGGGTGTGGTTCAATCCATTGAAGTATTGCGGCTTTTCAAATCACTTGGGCTAAGGCCAAAGCATACAATCCGGCTGGTACTTTTCATGGATGAAGAATATGCTCAAAGGGGCGGAAAAGCCTATGGTGATGAAGCAAAACGTCGTTCAGGCCTTGGCCTTGAAAAGCATATTGCCGCTATTGAAACTGACCGCGGTGGGTTTACGCCATCAGGTTTTTCCATCGATGCCTCCGCCATCCAGCTGAAAAAAATACAGGAGTGGAAAACGCTGCTGCTTCCTTACGGGTTATGGTCGATAGAAAAGGGTGGAAGCGGTGTTGATATCCAGGGCCTAAAACCCCTCGGAGTTCCGCTTATAGCGCTTGTCACCGATTCACAGCGTTATTTCGATTATCAGCATGCTGCCAGCGACACTTTTGACAAAGTCAATTTCAGGGAATTACAGCTTGGGAGTGCGGCCATGGCCGCATTGATATGGCTGATCGATGAAAAATGGTAAATGGATGAATCAAACGAAATTTTAAAATAACCGATTATAATCCAATTTCACCGGCAATTGGCAACATTGCTTCAATGGAAATTTTTGCGAACTCCTCAATCGGGATGCCAATTTTTTCACATTCAAGGATGTTCTCCCTTTTAACTGTAGCAGCGAACATTTTTTCCTTCATGCGTTTAACGACGGATTTAGGTTTTACTACCGCCAGTTTTTTTTCGGGATAGACATATGTGGTCGCAAAGATCAAACCGGTAATCGTTTCCCCGGCAGCTAATGCATACTGGAATTCGGTTGTACGTTCTTTTCCGGATGAACATTCATTGTGCATGGCGATGGCATCAAGAATCTCAGGGTCTACCTGATAATCTTTTAATAAAGCGGCCGACTGGGTTCCGTGTATTGTTGGTTCGGCATGGGTTACCTCCACATCCAGGTCATGGAGGAGTCCGGCCAGTCCCCATTTTTCTTCATCATTCCCCAGTTTACGGGCGATTCCACGCATGACTACTTCTGATGCCAGACAGTGGAATATCATTTTTTCGTTCTTTACATGCTGGTTTAGCAGAGCGATTGCAGCAGGGCGGTCAAGATTCATAGGTTATCAAAAAAAGTTATTGTGGCACAGGAATTATAACATTAAATATCGCCATCCAAAGATAGCATCTTTTGTGATTTTCATTCCAGGGCCATCTGTTCAACACTTTTTATTATCTTTGCCATCAAGGGGGACGTTAGCTCAGTCGGTTCAGAGCGCATGCTTCACACGCATGAGGTCGTGGGTTCGAATCCCTCACGTCCCACT
>CAISJJ010000216.1 GCA_903885595.1 uncultured Bacteroidales bacterium | reverse complement strand
GTTAACCCAATGAATACAGTACAATGGATAATTGCCAGTGAAAAATGAATAAAGAAAAATGAATAGTATGTTAAAATTTAAACAGTCTCTAAAAGGCCCGGGAGGGGGTCATTTCCAGGATCATGAATAAAATCTACTTTGCCGGTTCCATCCGTGGGGGCAGAAGCGACCTGGATCTGTACCGGAAAATCATCGGACGGCTACAGCTTTACGGAGAGGTGCTTACCGAACATATTGGCGACAGCAACCTTACACCGCTGGGCGAGACCGGCATGACCGACCGGGAAATACATGACCGTGACATGGCATGGCTCACCTCCTGCGACCTTATCGTGGCAGAGGTTTCGGTTCCAAGCCTGGGGGTCGGGTTCGAAATTGCCAGCGCCATCAGGATGGAGAAAAAGGTGCTCTGCCTCTACCGTGTTCACGACGGCCGGAGACTTTCGGCCATGATTGCCGGCTGCCCGGGTGTTATGGTGAGAGAATACAACGATTTCAACGATGTCGCAGGCATAATTGATAATTTTGCCGGCATTCACAGGTCTTAGTCTTTATTTAACACAAACAAAGCGTATCCTGCCGGCTGCCAGGAACAACGCAGCATGATCTGCAAAAAAATAAGAAAGGAACGAACCATGAAGTCACCAGTATTGGATAAATCGGTGGAGATCATCTTTGCTGAATTAAAGGGAATCATTTCGGAAAATGAATTCACGGAATTTTCAGCCAAAAAAAACGAGAATGAAAAATACACCCAGACTATTTTCAGGACCTACGAAGGAGAGAAGATGAGCAGGATGGTTTTGGAGCAATACACGGTTAACAGCAAGGCATATGGTGTGGTGCTGAACATTTATTCCAAACCGGAATATGGAATTCCGATTCTTACTTTCCAGCTCGGAGGACAAATCCCTGACAGGGTGATTTTTGTCCTTGACATGATCCCCATCATTCAATCGGAGGTAAACCCGGAAATTGCATCGGTTTACAAAAAACACGCTGCAGGTATGGATAATTTAGGATCATCGCAGGAATGGATAAATCAGATCTGTTCGGAAAATGCACTTATTTGCCAATATAAGCCGCTTGAACCGGAGAAAATATTGAAAGCCCTTTTTGATTACCTCGGTTTCTGGCGCGATAAATTCTACCTGCCTGCCATACCAGGTTTAACCCTGCAGGAACAGGAAGTGTCTACCGGAAATATCTTAAAATTCAAATCACTTTTGCATGCAAATGATGCCGGATTGGATATCTACCTGAAAAAATTCGGCAAGGCAATGGTCACTGCAATTGAAAGCGCAGCATTCGGATCAGCGCCAGCATTGGAAAAAGAGACGGGTGATGACCTGGAAAAACAGGATACCTCAATTGAAACAAAATCTCAGGGCGGAAACATAACCTGGAGCGACGATGCTGAACTATATCTGCAGGATGCTCCAAAGTTCATACGCGCAAAGATCAGGAGCAATGCTGAAAAGAAAGCAGGCGAACTGGGGATAATGGAAATTTCACGCGAATTCATTGCAAATTTAAGGTCCGGAAGCGGGACCTGACGGTCCCTGAACAACCCGGTTGAAAGCCTGCGTGATGAATGAGCACGGTTTCATCTTGTTTTGACAGGCATTTCACCTGCCTTTTTACACTGTTTACAGATTATTTTTAGAGAAGATGCCGGATTCAGCTATCTTCAACTGACTATTGAACACACCGTTCGTTGTAAACGCTTATACAGTACCTTTATTCATCTGATTCCCATGAAGACATTTTTCGGCACAACCGCCCTAATTTTAGTATTCATTTCCCTTTCAATCCAGCCGGGCATGAGCCAGACCGCGGGGGGGCCCTACCTGGGCCAGACCCTGCCGGGCGTAATCCCTGAGCCATTTGCACAGGAAATACTCCCTTCGTCACCTGCCATTACCTTCACCCCCGGAGGGCTGGAGTGTTTCTTCCAGTATCTGTCACCCGCTTTCGACTCCTGGCTGATGACCACCCGTGAAGCCGGCGGAAGCTGGCCCGATCCCGATACCGTCACATTTTCGGGTCCGCTTGATTCCCGTCCCCGGTTAACTCCCGACGGAAACCGCTTATTTTTTATCTCTCAAAGGGAAGTACCCGGTTACCCCGGTGCACATCTTTGGTTCTCCGACCGGGTTGAAACCGGGTGGGAAGAACCATTACCCATGGACTCCCCTTTAAAGGAACATGTAATTGATTGTGTATCTGCAGCATTGAACGGCAATCTCTATTACAGTGAGGAGGGTTTAAATAACTCGAAAATTTACCTTTCCCGCCTCGTGAACGGAAATTGCACGGAACCAGTGCTTCTGGCCGGCATGTACGAATGTGTGTTAACAACACAAAATATGGTTTTAACCCGGAAAATGATCTGTGTCAGATAAATTTATCAATAAATCAATACTTCATTAAATGAACAATAAATGACCTCATCCTCCCTCTCCTTCTCCTTAAAGGAGAAGGAGGGTAGGTGCTAAACATATAATATACAGTAACTTATGCTATAAATAACCTCCCCTTCTCCTTGAGGAGAAGGGGTCGGGGGTTGAGGTGCTTATGATACAGCCCTGAAGGGGTCGGGGGTTGAGGTGCTTATGATACAGCCCTGAAGGGGTCGGGGGTTGAGGTGCTTATGATACAACCCTGAAGGGGTCGG
>CAISJJ010000215.1 GCA_903885595.1 uncultured Bacteroidales bacterium | reverse complement strand
TGGTCAGGTGGAACATGGCCCCGGTGAAGGCCCCCACGCTGAGCCCGAGAAACATGTACCCAAGCTGGCTGATGGTCGAGTAGGCAAGCACCTTCTTGATGTCATTCTGAAAAATGGCGATGGAGGCAGCAAATAAAGCGGTGGCCAGCGCAGTGATGCCAATAATCTCCATGGTGAACGGGGAGAGAACATAGAGGATGTTTGAGCGGGCAATCATATAAACCCCGGCAGTGACCATAGTTGCGGCATGAATGAGGGCCGAAACCGGCGTGGGACCAGCCATGGCATCGGGCAGCCAGGTGTAGAGCGGGATCTGGGCGCTCTTTCCGACAGCGCCTGTGAAAAGCAGCAGGGTAATAATCACCAGGGTCGTGTTTCCTGATTCCATCATGGCGGCCTTTGCGAATATCTCCTGGAAATTCAGGCTGTGAAAGGTAGTAAAGATCAGGAACATCCCGAGGAGAAACCCCAGGTCGCCGATACGGTTCATGATAAAGGCCTTCTTGGCAGCATTGTTATACGCATGATTTTTGAACCAAAATCCGATAAGAAGGTACGAACAGAGCCCCACCCCTTCCCAGCCGATGAACATGATCGGATAGTTGGCGCCCATCACCAGCAGCAGCATGAAAAAAACAAACAGATTCATGTACGCAAAGAACCGGTTGTAGCCCGGATCATCTTTCATATATCCCACCGAATACATATGAATCAGAAATCCAACGCCTGTGACAATGAGCAGCATGAGCGCCGACAGCGGATCGATGAGAAATGAGAAGGGGATCTGAAGCTGGCCGACGGAAATCCAGGGAAAGAGGTGGTGAGGTAGCGCGGTAGCAAAGTTGTGAAAGTTCAGAAAAACAAATAATGATAACATAAATGAGATCAGGATAGTGCCAGTACCAATGTAAGATGCAACTTTCCTGGGAATTGATCTGAAACCCAGTCCCAGGATCAGGAACCCGAGGAGGGGAAAGAGAGGGATGAGAAGTATTATTATCGTCATGTTATATTTTGCTAACTCAAAGTTCAAAATTTAAAACTCAAAAATGCAACTAAAAACTCAAAATTTCAGAGACAAGAAAACGACTCCCATAGTTTTGAATTTTGATCTGCAGTTTTGATCTTTGAGGTTTGATTTTTGAGTTAAATAAATCACCACTTTAACTTATTAAGCACATTTATATCAATCGTATGCGTCGTTCGGTAAATGAGCACCACTATTGCCAGCCCGATCGCCACTTCGGCTGCCGCCACCACCATGATGAAAAATACGAAAATCTGCCCGGCCGGATCGTTCGTATAGGCCGAAAATGCTGCCAGGAGAAGGTTGATTGAGTTTATCATCAGCTCGATCGACATAAGGATCACCAGGGCATTGCGTTTGATCAACACGCCAAAAACGCCGATGCTGAACAATACCGAACAGAAGATGAGGTAGTAGTGGATCGGGATGGTGGTTAGGGACGTCATTTTATTGCTTTTTGAATATCGAATATTGAATATCGAATATCGAATATCGAATTATTTTTGCGTTTTACGTTTTTCAGATGTTTGGATGCTTTTTACAAATATGGAAATTAGTTCATTGCATTCCTGAAGACAGTCTGATAATATTTCAGTTTTTTTCGTTACGGGTTTAAGCTGAATGATTTTTAAAGATACCAGTGTCTCTCTTAATTCTTTCAGACATATCTTCATTTTATGAATAAAGTCATTCAGAGATTCAGCACTTTTTGCCTCTCCATAATTTAAAGCGGGCGAACAAGAAGATCGGACAACCTGACTGCC
>CAISJJ010000214.1 GCA_903885595.1 uncultured Bacteroidales bacterium | reverse complement strand
TTGGATTGATTGATCTGGCTCCGACATTTCTTGAGTTCGGGGGCAATAGTGCACCACCTCCAATGACCGGAAAAAGTCTTTCTAAAATACTTTTATCCAAAGAGGATAAAACAGTTGATTCTTCACGAAAATATATATTGACCGGAAGGGAAAGACATACTCATGCAAGACCTGATAATCTGGGCTATCCGGCGCGTGCAATCCGAACAGATGATTACCTTTTCATTTTGAATTTCAAACCCGATCGTTGGCCAGCAGGCGATCCTGTCCCAGAAACATTGAAGGTTGAAATTAATGCTGACAATGAAAAATCATTATGGCCCGGATATCACGATATTGATAACTCGCCAACTAAAATCATGTTGATTGAGAATCGGGGTAAATACCCTGAACAATTTAAGCTTGGCTACGAAAAACGACCTTCCGAAGAATTATACAGCATTAAGAATGACCCCGGTTGTTTAAAAAATCTGGCTGGTGATCCAAAATTTCAAATCATCAAAAATGAATTGAGAAAAACACTTGAGAATGAACTGAAGGCTCAGGGTGATCCTCGAATGACAGGAAATGGTGATGTTTTTGAATCTTATCCCCGTTTTGGAGCGATGCGCGATTTCCCTGGTTTTAAGGAAAAAGGAAAGTATAATCCTAAATTTCAATAATTTAATGGAAACAAAAAACAGTTTTGTAAAAAGATTTCCCGGAATAGTTTCGTCAATGGGTTTTCTTCTTATGCCGGTTATTCAGGTTATTGCAGTACCCCAGATTCAGAAACCTAATTTTATTTTAATTCTAACCGATGATATGGGGTGGACATGCAGCTCACAATTAATGAATAACAATGTATCTAACTCAAAAAGTGACTACTACGAGACTACGAATATTGAACGATTGGCTGCAAAAGGAGTTCGGTTCTCAAACGGATATGCTCCTTGCGCATTAAGTTGTCCAACCCGCCGAAGCATACAGTTTGGCCATACACCTGCCCGTCAGGGAGATAGCCGTTTTAAGGAGAACTACCACCCTGACTTTAAAAGGGTACTTTCGATACCTCTTATGCTAAAGTCTGTGTCGCCTGATTACAGAACTGCTCATTACGGAAAATGGGATTTACGTTCTGATATTTTTCCTGAAGATCTCGGTTACGATGAAAGCGATGGAAACACAGGGAATAAAAATGGCGATGTGAACTCAACCAAAGAGAACAAATTTTCTGAAATATTCCTCAACAATGACCCTAAGCGTATTCAAACCATTACTGAACGTGCTGTGAATTTTATTAGCAGACAGGTAAATGGAAAACATCCGTTTTTTCTTCAGGTTTCGCATTATGCAACTCATGTGGACATTCAAACTAAGGAAGAAACCTATCAGAAATACCTTCAAAAGCCAAAAGGTGAAATACATACAAATCCGGGTTGGGCAGGAATGCTCGAAAATCTGGATAGTGGTATTGGTCGAATTCTTGACCGGATTGAAGAACTTGGGATAGCCGATAATACTTATCTGATTCTGATGGCCGATAACGGTGGGGTTGAGTTTATTCCTCCTGTTAAGAATAAATTCGATCATCCATCAGTTTTTAAAAATCATCCAAATAATTATCCGCTTCGGGGTGGTAAATGGACTTTGTATGAAGGAGGTATCAGAGTGCCCTTTATCGTAATGGGACCCCGCATAAAAGCTGGTAGTCAATGCGATGTTCCGGTAACAGGATGGGATATTTTACCTACTTTCAGCGATCTTGCGGGTAATACCAATCCACTACCCGACAATTTGGATGGCACAAGCTTCCGCCCGTTACTTGAGAAAGGAAATGAAGGAACATTCAAAAGGAAAAGAGAAGAACTGGTATTTCATTATTATGGAAAGTCCCATTCTGCTATCCGTTCAGGTGATTTTAAACTGATTAAATT
>CAISJJ010000213.1 GCA_903885595.1 uncultured Bacteroidales bacterium | reverse complement strand
CTTTCTGACACGAAAAGCCTGAATGTTAACTCCGGAGGGCGGATGGAACTCAACGGAACCACTGTCAACCCGGTTACGGTCAGAGCAAATCTTGCTGCATCAAGATTTGCTTTTAATGTTAATTCAGGCGGCACTATAGCAGCAGATCATAGTTTATTTAAAAACATGGCCGCAAATGGCGTGAATGTGCAATCTGGCGCTACGGTCGATCCTGCACATACCTTCATGGGATGTACCTTTCAGGATGGCGCAGCAGGCGGCACCTTGTTAAGCCTCAACAACAATCAGATCATGACAATACAAAATGCCGTATTCCCTGCAAATACCTGGGGTGGCAGCAGCAATGTGACCAAAACACTGAATGCCGGGCATGTTTACTTTACCGGTTTCTCAGGAGGATTCTCAGGTGAGGCCTACGACACTGACCCGCATAATCTGATTGATTGGGTACTTACCCTGACCGCAACGGCCACTGCAACACCTGATCCCATTTGTCCCGGTACAACTTCGCAGTTAAATGTAAACACTACAGGTGGTCTGGCACCCTTTACTTATCAGTGGAGTCCCACAACCGGATTGTCCAATCCTAACATTATTAATCCGGTAGCCGGTCCGTTAACAACCACAACTTATTCGGTGCTTGTAACGGATGCTTTTGGTACTACTGCTTCAAGCGATATTACCCTGGATGTTAATCCGTTGCTGCCTGTCAGTGTTACCATAGCAGCCTCAGCAAACCCTTCACCTCCGGGAACATTTGTAACGTTCACAGCTACACCGGTAAACGGAGGATCGTTGCCATCCTATCAATGGAAAGTCAACGGGAGTAATGTAGGCACAGGGCTGTCCACTTATTCTTATGTCCCTGTTTACAATGACCAGGTCACTTGTGTCCTGACTTCAAATGCGCAGTGTGCATCAGGAAATCCGGCTACTTCAAATATCATCTCCATGATTGTAGTGGCAGTCAATACACCGGCAACAGGCACCGTTCCATCGCCACTTTCGGTCTGTTTTGATGCTACCAATACGATCACCGTGGCAGGCAGCGGTAATTCATTCGTTGTCCAGAATGGTGCCAGCGCTACCATGATAGCTGGCGTGAAGATTATATACCTTCCCTCAACCAGGGTATTTGCGGGTGGTTACATGCACGGCTACATAACTGAATCCAACGGGTATTGTGGAAGCCTTCCTCCGGCCATGGTGGCTGTTGTTTCTGGCGAAACAGAAATCAATCCCTCGCTGGTGCCTGAATCGCTGAGATACACCGTTTATCCGAATCCAACCGCAGGTATATTCACACTTATGAATAGTGGTGATGTCATAACCGGCGAAGTTCAGGTTGAAATATTCAACATGCGCGGCGACAGGATCTATTCTACATCTTACACAAACCAGAGAAGCCATGTGTTCACACTTTCCGATATACCGCAAGGACTTTACTTCGTGCAGGTTTTATCGGGCGGACAGGTTGAATCATTCAAACTGATTGTCACCCGTTAAGTTCTGGTAATTATTCTTTTTAGCATTATTCATTGCGCAGGATCCTTTCAACAGGGTCCTGCGTTTTTTGTCATTTTCCGGTAACGCCTGAAGAAAAAAATTACTACCTTTAGCCCATGCCTGAAACTGAATTTACCCTTTCTGATGGGAACAACACTACTTTTCATGCCGTTGAATGGACCCCTGATGGTGAACCACAAGGCCTGATCGTGCTGATCCATGGCCTGAGCGACCATGGAGGCCGGTATCGTCATGTTGGAGCCTTTCTCGCTGCTGCCGGATATGCCCTGATCCTTATTGACCTCCGGGGACATGGCTTATCCTCTGGTAAAAGAGGGCACTTCCCTTCTTTTAACGTGATCATGGATGACATCAGTCTTTTCCTTGATGAAGCCCGCAGAAGACATCCAGTCCTCCCCATTGTGCTATATGGCCACAGCATGGGTGGAAATCTTGTACTGAATTATCTCATCAGGAAAAAGCCGCCTATAGCAGGGGCTGTTGTTACCAGTCCCTGGCTGAGACTGACCTTTAAACCCCCGCTGTTCAAAATAATCCTCGCCAGGCTGGTCAACAGGATAATCCCCTCGATCACCCAGCCTGATGGACTAATTCCATCGTACCTGAGCCGGGATGAAAAGGTTGCCAAGGATTACATTGCCGATCCCCTGGTACACAGCCGTATCTCAGTCAGCACATTTCTTGAGATATCGTATGCTGGCGAAGAGGCGCTGAAACATGCAGACAAGATTGCATGTCCGCTCCTGCTCATGCACGGAACAAATGATTCACTAACCTCATTTGCTGCAAGTAATGAATTATCCAAAAAATTGGTCTCGAATCATACCTTCAAGGCCTGGGAGGGTTATTTCCACGAACTTCACAACGAATTTGAAAAAGAAGCCGTTCTTGATTGCATACGAGAGTGGCTCGATACCGCCCTTGGACGGGGCATTTTTTCAACTGACCCGGAAGCAGAGGATAATCGGGAAGCTGTAATTATAGTTACCTGATCACAAGAGATACGCAGTTTTATTTATTAAATTTGTCACAACACTGATTCTATATACGAAATTCCCTGAGGTTCACTAAAAAGTTATCAGTCGGCCTATTTAAAGTCAACCCTATGGAAGAAGCAAAATTCCATCCCGTTCCTTTGTCAGAATCAAATGAATCATCGGAAAAAACGCATTTCTATGATCCTGCGATGGATTTGTTTTTTACAATGAGTCACGACATGTTGTGTGTCGCTTCAGATACAGGATACTTTTTACAGTTGAACCAGGCATGGGAAAAAACGCTTGGGTATTCCATTGAAGAATTGAGGAGCAAGCCTTTCATTGAATTCATTCATCCTGATGATATTGAATCAACCGTTAAAGAATTTGCAAGTGAACTTGAAGGACATGAGGTGCTTAACTTTGTAAACCGTTACCGTAGTAAGGATGGTTCGTATAAGTGGCTCGAATGGAGGGGAAAAACAAGTGAAGACAAAACAAAAGTATATGCCGTTGCAAGAGATATAAGTGAGGATAAAGTAACGAAAGAACTACTTTGGGAGCGCAACAGCATCCTTACGGCTATCTACACTTCTGTGCGCGATGCCATAATTATGATCAATAATGAGGGGAACATCACCTTTTGGAATGAAGCTTCCTGTAAAATTTTCGGGTATGCGCAGGATGAAATTCTTGGGAAAAACATGCACGATCTAATTGCCCCCGGCCGTTTTTTAGATGAACACAGGAAGGCTTTCCACATTTTCAAAACATCTGGAAAGGGCGCTGCGATTGGAAAAACGCTTGAGCTTCACGCCATCCGAAAAGGCGGCCAGGAATTCCCTATCGAATTGTCGTTGTCATCCATAAACCTGAAAGATCAGTGGCATGCAGTGGGAATTATACACGATATAACAGTAAGGAAACAGGTTGAGAGTGAAGCCCGGAAACTTTCTATTGCCATCGAACAAAGTCCTGTCAGTATTGTGATCACTAACCTGGAGGGTAACATTGAATATGCAAATCCCAAAGCATGTGAAACGACAGGCTACCTGCTGGATGAGTTGATTGGAAAAAATCCACGTGTATTGAAATCAGGAGAAACCAACGCCAATGAATACGAACTGTTGTGGACATCCATAACCTCCGGAAAACACTGGAACGGTATCTTTCATAACAAAAAGAAAAGCGGTGAACTTTACTGGGAATCATCTACGATTGGCCCTATCACCGATTCAAATGGAAAAATAACCCATTACCTGGCGCTGAAAGAGGATATTACCGAACGCAGGAAAGTGGAAAAAGCGCTCCAGGATAGTGAAGCGCTGCTCCGTAGTTTTTTTGATCTCCCGCTTATTGGTCATGCAATCACATCTCCTGAAAAAGGATGGCTCGAAGTTAACGCATCTTTATGTAATATGCTGGGCTATACAAAGGCAGAACTTTTACCGCTAACCTGGGATAACCTGACGCATCCTGATGACCTGGCGGCTGATATTGCGCAATTCAACCGTGTTATGAATGACGAGGCTGATGGATATGCGATGGAGAAGCGGTTTATTCACAAGGACGGTCATTTCATTGATACACACCTGGCTGTTCAATGTAACAGAAATACAGACCGGTCGGTGCATTATTTCATGGCCGTCATTGTTGATATTTCGGACCGTAAAAGGATCGAAAACCAACTGAAACAAATGGCCGAACAACTTTCTCTTGCCAATGAAGATCTTGTCAGGATCAGTGCCGAAAAAGACAGATTCTTCTCTATCATTGCCCATGATCTGAGAAGCCCGTTCGGGGCATTCCTCAACCTGACCAAAATCATGGCAGAGGATGTGAATGACCTTAGCCTGGTCAAAATTCAAAAGCTGGCAACAACCATGAGCAAATCAGCTGCAAAATTATATGACATGCTTGAAAACCTTCTTGAATGGTCGCGTATGCAAAGAGGGATTACCACTTTTGAGCCAGAGAATATGATCCTGAAAGATAAAATCAACACTTTCATTCAGGTGCATAGTGAATTAGCAAACGATAAACGGATCAATATTCAGATTGATATTCCGGATGACCTTCAAATTTATGCCGATGAACGAATGCTGCAGTCAACCATCCGCAACCTGGTGTCAAATGCCATTAAATTCACACCAAAGGGGGGGCAGATCATCATCGGGGCAGTATCTGATATCGACAAGACGGTTCTGATTTCAATAAGGGATAGCGGCATCGGAATGAACAGGAAAATTCTTGATAACCTTTTCCGGATCGATGAAAATGTAAGCCGCCCGGGTACCGAAGGCGAATCGAGCAGTGGTTTGGGATTGCTTCTTTGTAAAGATTTCATTGAAAAACATGGTGGCAGCATATGGGCAGAAAGTGAAGTTAACAAGGGAACAGTATTCTACTTCACCATGCCAAAAAAATCAGCCAACAAGGATTGACATGATTTGTAAAAAACGTGGCCTTTCAGCAAGGCTTGAATGAATAATCAGTGAATCATTTTTTCCATCTTGTGACCACTTCAAAAACTCGAATTTTAAAATTACAATCTTATGAAAATCAAATCATTAATCTTCTCGCTACTGCTTCTTTCCGGAATGATGGCATGCAAAAAGGATGGCACCGAAGAACCAGCGTATTACCCTGCCACCCTTGATGTTGTAACGAACCTGGTACAACTGTCGCTTGATACCTTAAATAACTCACTTGTAGCTGCCGGCGCTGAACTGGCATCAGCCGGCGCTGACTCTGCCACCATCCGGGCAAAACTGCAGCAACTCTTCGCTGCTTCTTCTTTTGCCAAAGAGCTTGACTACATCAACCTGCAAGGAATCATGAAGATCATTGAACCTCCTGCATACTACCAATACCAGGGTACTGATTTCAGCAATGATACCGCTGTTATGTCGGTAATCGCGACACACCAGCCTGTTTTCAGCAATTACTTTGAGGCCACCGAAGGTTTTGCTGCGGTTGTCGATATTCATCCCGTCAACAGTGGTGCATACTCTTTCGGAGCCATTGAAGCATTGTTTACACCCTTCGACCTGCTCAACAGAATTATCGCTCCACGGGTTAACGCCCCCAATGAAATCTGGGTACTGGAGATGGATGGTGTGGTTATATACGACCCTGATATATCAGGAATTGGGGCCAATGTCTTTTCTGATCCCTATTTTGCGCCATTCACCAGTTTTATCGCCGCCTGCCATATCATTGTTATGAACGAATCGGGTGAGACCGCGTATACCTTTTACCAAACCGGAACCACCACGCCAGTCGTAAAAAAGGTCTGGTGGAAAACCATCCACCTGCATGGTATAAATACGTGGAAAATAGTTTGGGCAGAACCGGAGTAACAGAGTGCCGGGGATTCAGTTTTTAACATCTGTCTTTTCAGGTGTTAATAATTTTTATCTTTGCACCCGAATGAAGAAAAAAATCATTGCCGGGTACCTGTTCATCGTGATGATGATCGTTGTATTGCATAATGCGATACCTCACCATCATCATGTAAACATTCTGGTGCATAATCATCAGGTACACGACAATTGCAATTATTGTCATGCCTGCGATGACCATCACCCGGCAACCTGCCTCATTCAATCCATCAATCTTGATGTTCCGCGCGGTTTTCAAACCATTAAATACGGAACTCCGGCAAATGTTCTGCCCCTTTTCGGGACCCTGGTCACTTCGTTGTTTTTCTTAAACACCGGTATCCTTGTATGCAGCTTACCTGTACATCCTGTTGATCCTGTTGTTGCGGGAGCAACTATTGAATTCCCCTCAAGAGCCCCGCCCTGCTGATCTCCCATTTTGTGTTCCCAGGTTAACCAACCGGTGTAATTTTCATTCAGTTTCTTTTCAAAATCAACTTATCATGAGATATTCATTCATATTTCTCCTGGGCCTGATCATTGCGTTCGCAGGTTGCAGAAACAAGCAAACCGAATCAGAAGCGGCTGAAACCGGGCATGCGCATGGAGCAGGATCAATCGCCTTCACTGCCTTTTCTGACTCCTGCGAATATTTTGCCGAGATCAAACCCATGATCAAAGGCAAGCCCTCGGAGGCCTCCATTCACATAACGAGGCTGAGCGACCATAAACCTGTTGCAGAGGGCATAATGCGCATAAATGTAATTCAGAACGGAAAACTTATCGGATCCGGTGATACCAACAAGCCCAGGATACCGGGTATTTTCCCTGTAAAATTTTCAGTATCCGGCGCCGGAGTTGTTTCCATCGAATTTGTATTCAACGGGAGCGGGCTCAGGGATTCTGTTTTATTCACCAATGCCAGGGTTTATGAAAGTAAGGCTGAGTTCGACCTGGCTCCGCCGATGGAAGAACCTTCGGGAGTGATCAAATTCACCAAGGAGATGGCCTGGAAAATCGATTTTAATGTAATGAAGGTAACTCCCCGCGAGTACCTGAATACCATCAAAGTCAGCGGGCAACTGATGATACCTCCTTCTGAAATTACCACCCTGACTGCAAAAAGTGACGGTATCCTGATCTTCCGGCAGACCAATCTGGTTCCCGGGGCCAGGATTGCAGCGGGAACCGTGCTTTTCACACTCACAGGACAAGGACTTACCTCGCACAACATGGACGCAAACATTTCAGGCTTAAAAAGCCGTTTTGAAGCTTCAAAGGCAGCATATGAACGTGAAAAAACACTGGTAAATGACCTGATAGTTTCAAAGAAGCAGTTCAATGAAACCGTAACGGCATTTAAAGTTGACAGCACCAGGTATTTTGCCTTCCTGAATGGTTTGTCGGGAAATAACATGAATATAATTTCCGGCGCCGGCGGGGAGGTACAGCAACTGTATCAGGCCAATGGGGTCTATGTTTCGGAAGGGGCCCCGCTGATTGCGATTGCAGGCGCCGGTAAGATCTTGCTTCGGGCCGATCTTCCACAACGATACTGGCAGGAAGTTTCCCTGATCAGGTCTGCTTCCTTCATGCCATCGGGAAGCAGCAGGGTTTATAACATGGATGAGCTTGGCGGAAGAGTTATTGCAAGAGGATCAGCATTATCCCCCGACAACCAGTTTATTCCTGTCATATTTGAATTTTCCAATAAAGGCGCTTTTGTTGCCGGATCGTTTGCCGAAGTATTCCTGCACACAACGCTTATACAAAATCAGCTGGTTATTCCAGTTTCCGCCCTGTTGGAGGAACAAGGGGTCTACTACGTATATGTGCAGTCGGCAGGTGAATCGTACCTGAAACGTACGGTTAAACCGGGTTTCATCGATGGAACATACGCCAATGTCATATCCGGACTGGTTCCCGGTGACAGGGTTGTAACGCAGGGTGCAATTTTCATCAAAGCTTCATCCCAGATGACCGGCACACCCTCACATGGTCACGAACACTAAACTGCGGCAACCATGTTGAACAAAATCATATCTTTTTCGCTTCAGAACCGGATGATGGTTCTGATCCTGTCGGGGCTTCTCCTGGTCGCCGGAATTATGGTGACCTGGAATACCGATGTTGATGTCTTCCCCGATCTCACAGCGCCATCTGTAGCTGTGATGACCGATGCCCACAACCTTGCTGCCGAAGAGGTGGAAAAGCTGGTAACCTTCCCGATCGAAACAGCCTTAAACGGCGCTACAGGGGTGCGGCGTGTCAGATCTACCTCCATGGCTGGCTTCTCTATTGTATGGGTCGATTTTGCCTGGGGAACTGAAATTTATAAAGCGAGGCAAATTGTGAACGAAAAGCTCGCTCCCATGCTCGATCACCTGCCAACCGGTGTAGCCGCCCCTGTGTTGGATCCCCAAAGTTCCATCATGGGCGAGATCATGCTTATCGGCATTACTTCAGATTCACTTTCTCCATTCGATCTCAGGACGATTGCCGACCGGCAGGTAAAACTTCGCCTGCTTTCTGTTTCAGGCGTTTCACAGTTACTGGTCATGGGAGGCTTGCCAAAAGAGTACCAGGTACTTGCCGATCCCGGGAAAATGAAATACCATAACATAACACTCTCCGATCTCATAGGGGCATGCAGGGATGTGAACAGTAATTCCTCCGGGGGATTTATCCAGCAGTACGGCCAGGAATATGTTATCAGAGGGATGAACCGTACCACCGATCTCAACGAGATCTCAAATTCATTTGTTAAGATGAACGGGGCTTCGCCGGTAACCATCAGGGATGTGGCCACGGTAAAAACAGGTCATCCTCCAAAAATCGGTGATGCATTCCTGAACGGAAAGCCTGCCGTGATCATGACAATTCTCAAACAGCCCGGTGTAAATACGCTGAAGCTGACCGAATCACTCGATAAAGTTCTGCATGAACTTGAAACAGCT
>CAISJJ010000212.1 GCA_903885595.1 uncultured Bacteroidales bacterium | reverse complement strand
GGCAGATGAATCCTGAGGTGGTTCCATGATTTCCTTGAATCCAATGGCTTCGAACCTCTCTGATATCCGATCCATCAATTCCCCGATTGTTGCGGGCATCTTGTATTCTTCCGGTTCCATATGCAATGTCTTTTTAGCAAAATGTTATTTGTCAGTAATTTGTGTGTAAACATCGATTTGAAAATAATTTACCCAGGTATGAACCACATATAAAGTGTCATCCAACTGAATATTGCTGACGGTTTAACCGGTTAGCCCTGCACCCAGGGAGTTGTGACAACCTCTTTAGTCGAGTGCTTTATCTCCAATGTTCCCAGTAACACCCATATAAGTGCCCATTGGAGACTCCAAATATGAATAGCTCAAACTGATTTTGTGCCCCCTTCTCCCTAACTCCTTTTTCACATTGAAAGGAAGAAAGACCAGGGCTCCGTGGCTAAAGGGTATTTTTAGCCCGATAATGGTTTCAATAAATTTATAGGCGGATTTTGACAGTCCATCGAAACCAATTCTGCCTGAATGATCATGATACTGTGTTTTAATTGTTTCCATAATGCAATGTTTATAGGGTTAAACATCATTGCATCAGAAAAAATCAGTGGAATGGGCAAGGGGAAATAAAAAATCGAACCCTTTTGACCTTATGTCCACATCGTTTTACCACCGTGGCGTTCGAGACTCGGTTGGTAGCCAGTTAAGGCTTCTTGATGCTGAAGCAAAGATAGTTAAAATATTCTGAAAGGCAAGGAAAAAGCAAAATTATTTCGCCTGAAATTTATCTGCCCCTACTCACCTCAAGCAGCCACAGCCAGCCATAAAGCAATCCTGACCCGGCAAAGCCCAGCACATTTACCCACATCGGCAGCATCCATCCCGCTATGACTATGGGAACCCCGGTTACCACCCTCAACAGATGCAATACGGCAACTATGCCGAAAATGGAACCGGCCACACGCAATCCAAGAATCTTTGAGTTTATTGACATGACACGATGATTAGGAGTCCAAATGTACGGCAGATAAACCAAGAATACCAATAGGAGTCAATGAGGATCAAGAGGAAAATCCCGAGTGAAAAGTAAAATGATTCACCAAAAAGTTACTACAATTGTTACTACAAAACGAAAAAACCACATACAAAACTTATGAAGTGGTTTATTTTTCAATACGGGCTATCTGATTTGACTTGTTAATTTCGACCCGCAATCACCAAAACGACCAATATCTTTTCGCAAAACTTTGTGAAAATAATCGATTTTTTCCACGATTGGTGTGTACTTTTGTGTGTACTAAAAGAAAAAACCACCTACAAAAAACATTGTAAGTGGTTGATTTACAAGTCGGGGTAGCAAGATTCGAACTTGCGACCTCCTGCTCCCAAAGCAGGATGATGTTCAAGCTTAATTCCGAACAGCTATTCGTGTCTTTCCCTACGGTGTCTTTAGAAACCGCTCAATTTCCTGAATAAATTCAGTCATTTCTCCAAACATCTGCAAAAGCTCCTGCTTATCCAAATCATAGATGGTGGCATAATCTCCTTTTGTTCGGAGATTGTAGCCTTTAGTAATAATCTTGGAAAACTTTACTTCAATTTTGCCGGTATGGATAAAGGTTTTATTAAACCATCCTAATAACTGAGAATGTTTGGATGATTCAAATTGATACTTCAGAGATAGTGCCTGCAGCATATAAAACATGCTGTAATAAATCCGGTTCATCGAGCCGCGCAGCATATCGTTATTCAGCAGAAATTCAGCCTCCAGGGCTGTTGATTTGGCTTGCTCCTCCCTATAGGCGATCAATTGTGCCCTGCTGTCATCATCAATCATGCATAAATCCCTTTCTCCAAAGCATGAATAATAATAGGTTCCTTCCCCTTCAATGAATGGTCTCGCTCATTCGATGAAAGGAGGTGCAGATCAAATAGCACCTGGTATTTCAACCCTACATCGAAGGCTTTATCAAATAATAGATTCTGATATCTCCAGTCATAGTCATTGGATAAAAGAATCAGGATGTCATAATCAGAATCTTCCACCGGCTTACCTGATGCTTGAGATCCAAATAGAATCACATCATTGATATCATCTCCGAAATTGGAAACCAGGTCGCGTTTCAACTCCTTCAAAATCATGATCGGGTTAGCCATCGCTATCTCCTCTTTATTATCAAACAAAGATAACACATTTTCCCTTTTCTGTCCTATTTCAAAAAACTAGACTAACTGTATAAACGCTTGAAAAATGCTTGAAAAAAGAAAAAAAGCCACCTACATTTTATTTGCAAGTGGCTGATTTTCAGTGACCCCGGAGGGATTCAAACCCCCAACCTTCTGATCCGTAGTCAGATGCTCTATTCAGTTGAGCTACGGGGCCGGTAGAATATCGAAAATCGAATATCGAATATCGAAAACTATTTATTACTTGAGTACTTCTTCCTTCGTCGTTCGTTTCGGGGTGCAAAGATAATATATTTTTCAAAAAAAATTATACCTTTGCAAATTTGATTCTCGGATTTTTACATCCGGCAAGGTAAAACTAAACGAAACGATGATAAGCGTAGGAATACAGAAACTCACTCCCGAAGATTTCTACAAGATTATTTTTCTTGATGAGAAGATTGAACTCGACCCGAAGGCAGTTGCCAAAGTCAAGGCAAATTACCAGTTCCTGAAGGAGTTTGCCAAAGGTAAGGTGATTTATGGAATCAATACCGGACTCGGGCCGATGGCTCAGTATAAGATTACCGGAAATAATGAACTTCAGCTTCAATATAACCTGATTCGCAGTCACAGCTCAGGCTGCGGAACTCCTCTGGCAGGTATTTATACCAAAGCCACCATGCTTGCCCGGCTTAATACCTTCATGCAGGCCAAATCGGGGATCCATATCGAGGTAGTAGAATTGCTAAAAGAACTGATCAACCGGAATATCTTTCCACACATTCCCGAACATGGCGGTGTGGGCGCCAGCGGAGACCTTGTTCAACTTGCCCACCTCGCACTGAACCTGATCGGTGAAGGCGAAATCTGGTACGAAGGTGTGCTGCAACCAACAGCCGGGGTTTTCGAAAAAGAGAAACTGACACCGGTAAAAATGCACATCCGCGAAGGCTTGTCGCTTATCAACGGTACTTCTGCAATGACCGGTATCGGCATGATCAATATCGTGCACGCAAAAAACCTGCTCGACTGGGCTGTGCTCGCTTCATCCATGATCAATGAAATAGTTGAATCGTATGACGATCACTTTTCCGATGGGCTTAACCGCGTAAAAACACATTACGGGCAAAACCAGGTGGCACGCATGATGCGGTCGATCCTGCAGGACAGCCAGCTTATCCGCCGCCGTGCCGACCATTTGTACAACGGAAAAACCGAACAGGTTGAGGTATTTACCCATAAGGTCCAGGAATATTACTCCCTGCGTTGCGTTCCGCAAGTTCTCGGACCCATCCTCGATACAATCCTTTATGCAGAAAAGGTACTCATCAACGAGGTAAACTCAACCAATGACAATCCCATCATTGACAGCGACGCCAAGAATGTGTTTCATGGCGGTAATTTCCATGGCGATTATGTTGCCCTTGAGATGGATAAACTGAAGATTGCGGTTACCAAACTGTCGATGCTTGCCGAACGTCAGCTAAATTACCTGATGAATGACAAGATGAACCAGAAACTCCCTCCCTTTGTCAATCTTGGTAAACTTGGCTTCAATCTGGGTATGCAGGGCGTTCAGTTCACCGCTGTTTCCACAGTGGCAGAAAATCAGACCCTTTGCTTTCCCATGTCGATCCACAGCATAACCAACAACAACGACAACCAGGATATCGTGAGTATGGGCACCAACGCGGCCATGATGACCAAACGGGTGATAGACCATACCTATATTGTGATGGCAATTCATATGATCGCAATTCTCCAGGCCATCGATTTTATGAAGTTCAAACCCAGACTTTCGGCCTATTCGCGTAATAAATTCGAGGACTTGCGGAAAATCGTACCAAAATTCACCGAGGATACGACGAAATATAAGGAGATACAACAGATAGCAAATTATATTCTTGAGAATAAACCGAAGTTCCCACTGGAAGAAATTACCAAATACCAATGACCAATGACCAATTAAAAACACAAAACGTAATTACGATAGATGATTTCGAAAAAATAATAATTCTCCATAAAAAGGAAATTCTTCATGGCAACCCATAAATCAGCATTAAATTCGTACCTGATCATTGGTCATTGGTCATTGGTCACTTGTAATTTGTCATTTGTCATTCGTCATTCGTCATTTTTATGAAATATGCACTCGTTACAGGTGGTTCCCGCGGTATCGGCAGGGCTGTTTCCATAAAACTGGCAGAGATGGGTTATTTCATCCTCATCAATTATCACGCAAATCAGCAGGAGGCAGAAAACACCTTGCAACTGGTCAGAGAGAAGGGTAGTGATGGCGAACTTATAAAATTCGATGTTGCTTCACAGGAGGAGACAGAAACTGCGCTTGGAAAATGGCAGGCTGCCCATGAAGAAGCGTATATCAGGGTGCTCGTGAACAATGCCGGGATCCGCAAGGATGCACTGGTGATGTGGATGAAAAACGAAGAATGGCACGATGTCATCAATACAAATCTGCACAGTTTCCTTTACATAACACGGTTCCTCATCAAGGATATGCTGATCAACAAAATGGGCCGGATCATCAATGTGGTTTCCCTTTCGGGTTTGAAAGGACTTCCGGGTCAGGCCAATTATTCAGCTGCCAAAGCAGGTGTAATAGGCGCGACCAAGGCGCTGGCACAGGAAATTGCCAAGAAAAACGTGACGGTTAACGCCGTTGCACCCGGCTTCATCAGAACTGATATGACCAAAGACCTGGATGAACCTCAACTTAAAGCGATGATCCCGATGGGGCGGTTTGGAAAACCAGAAGAGGTGGCAGCTGTTGTAGGATTCCTGGCTTCGGATGAGGCATCGTATGTGACCGGGGCGGTGATTAATGTAAACGGGGGATTGTACACTTAGTCAAAATGCAAAGAGTAAAATGCAAAAATCAAAATTAAATACTGACATTTTACATTTTCCCTGTTTACCATTTTCTCATTTATTGTTTTCTTATTTCATTTTGCACTTTGCATTTTGCACTTTTCACTTTGCATTTTGCACTTTTTATTATACATTCTGATATGAACCGGGTCGTAATCACAGGCATGGGCATTTATTCCGTGATCGGAAAGAACCTCACAGAGGTAAAAGATTCATTATACCATGGCCGTTCCGGTGTTATTTATGATCCGCTAAGAAAGGAGATGGGATTCAGATCGGCGTTGACCGGGATGGTTGACCGTCCGATTTTAAAGGGAGTACTCGATCGCAGGATGCGGATTGGGTTGCCGGTCCAGGGGGAATACGCCTATATCTCCACCCGTGAAGCCCTGCACCACGCCGGCATAGAACAATCCTTCCTGGATGCAAATGAAGTCGGAATCCTTTTTGGCAATGACAGTTCAGCAGTACCCGTGGTTGAATCCGTTGACATCCTGCGACAAAAGAAAGATACGATGATGATCGGGTCGGGATATATATTCCAATCGATGAATTCGACTGTTTCGATGAATCTTTCCGTCATTTTCAGGCTTAAAGGGGTCAATTTCACCCTCAGCGGGGCATGCGCCAGCGGATCGCATGCCATCGGCATCGGCTACCTGCTTATCAAACAAGGATTACAGGATATGATCATTTGCGGTGGCGCCCAGGAAATCAATCCTGAATCGACCGCCAGTTTTGATGCGCTCAATGCTTTTTCGATCAGGGAATCAGAGCCGGCAAAAGCATCAAGGCCATTCGACCGCGACCGCGACGGACTGGTTCCCAGTGGTGGCGCTGCCACGGTTATTATTGAAAGTTATGAGTCGGCCATGAAACGCGGCGCCAGAATCTATGGCGAAGTGATCGGCTACGGGTTTTCTTCCAATGGAGAACATATTTCGATGCCAAATGTGGACGGTCCGGTGCGCGCCATGGAGAAAGCTGTACGGGATGCCGGGATCAAACCATCGGAGGTTGACTATATCAATGCCCATGCCACCTCAACCCCTGCAGGCGACAGCAACGAAGCGCGTTCCATCGATATCGTCTTCGGAAATTCAAGGCCAATGGTTAGCAGTACCAAATCGATGACCGGCCATGAGATGTGGATGGGCGGCGCCAGCGAGGTTATCTATTCAACGATTATGATGAGCGACAATTTTGTAGCCCCCAATATCAACCTCGAAAACCCGGATGAAATCACGGAGAAGCTCAACATTGTCACAAAAACCACCCCATTTGCAATTGGAACATTCCTCTCAAATTCATTTGGTTTTGGCGGAACAAACTCTTCGCTGATCATCCGGAAAGTATAATCTTCATTTCTTAAAGAAAAATACCTATTTTTGCACCGGTAATAATGACTAAGATGCAAAATGAGGAGATTATCAGGAAAATTAACCAACTCCTGATCGACGAAATTGAAATTGATGAATCCCAGATAAACCCTGCTGCCGATCTTAAAAAGGATCTTGGAATTGACAGCCTTGACTTTGTTGACCTATTTGTTATCGTTGAAAATAATTTTGGCTTCAAAATGAAGGCCGAAGAGATGGCCGACGTTAAATCACTCCAGGATTTCTACAACTACATCATCAACCGCATCAACCCAAATTAATTGTAGATGTCATCATGGGAAGGCAAAACCCGGGGAGGGGTGTTGGGATATAAAATATTTGTTTGGACCCTGAAATATTTAGGGCTCCGTTTTGCCTATTTCCTCCTGTCATTTGTAGTGATTTACTTTGTAGCCAATTCCGGTAAAGCCTTCAAGTCCATTTTTAACTTTTACCACCGGGTAATGAATTATAACCGGGCCAGGTCCTTCTTCAGTATTTACCGGAATTATTATATGTTCGGACAGATTTTACTGGATAAAATTGCGATGCTTGCAGGATTTCAGCAAAAGTTCACTTTTGATTTCGAGGGGGAAGAATATTTACGACAGATGCATAATGGCGGGCTGCTTGTGAGCGCCCATGTTGGAAACTGGGAGATTGCAGGTCAGTTGCTGAACCGGCTTGAAAAGCGGATCAATATTATCCTGTTCGATGCAGAGCATCAGCAGATTAAAGGCTATCTTTCGGATGTGCTGAGTTCACGGAATGTTAATTTCATCGTGATCCGCGATGATTTCTCACATCTCCTGGACATTAAACAGGCGCTCACCAACAAAGAGATCATTGCCATGCATGGCGACCGTTTCATTGAAGGAAATAAAACCATTATCCTTGATTTCATGGGAAAACCTGCGGCATTTCCCATTGGACCGGTAAACATGGCTGCCAGATTCAACGTTCCCGTTTCGTTTGTGTTCGCTGTGAAGGAGACCACCAGCCACTATCATTTTTATGCCACACCGTTGCACCATATTGCTTTTACCACCCATCTGAAGCAGCGCGAAGAAAATTTCCGGGGAGCATTGGAGCTATATACCAGGAAGCTAGAGGAGGTGCTCAGGAAATACCCGCTGCAATGGTTCAATTATTATGATTTCTGGAAACTTCCGGAATCCTTGCAAGTTAATTCTGAAACCAAAATCTGACCATGCAGGGAAAAAAGCTACTCTTCGTTTCAGCAAACCGTTATGCCAACCCCTACCCTGTTTACCCTTTGGGCATATCGTATCTTTTCACTTACCTGAGCGAACGCCTCCCTGAATACCAGATCCGGATCTTCGATTTCAACCTGAACACTCCGGAATCATTCAGTGAATTCCTGATGGAATTTCAGCCCGACTATGTTGGCCTCTCGCTGCGGAATGTCGATGATGTGAATTTTTACAGCCAGGAGAGTTTTATCAATGGATACAAGATGATTGTCGATATCGTGCGCAGTACCACGAAATCCCCGCTCATCATAGGCGGATCTGCTTTTTCAATCTATCCGCGTGAGTTGTTCACCTTCTTTAATCCCGATTATGGAATTCATGGTGAAGGAGAAGAAAGCCTGTATAAATTATTGGTCAGCCTTGATACAGGTTTACCCGATCTGGAGATCGATGGACTTGTTTATCGTAATGATAGTGGGTTACGTGTAAACGACCGGAAACATTTTATGACCACCCCTGACCTTGATTTTGATACAGACTTGCTCGAATTTTATTGGGATAAGGCCGGCATGGTGAATGTACAAACCAAACGAGGCTGTCCTTATAATTGTATCTATTGCACCTATCCGCTTATTGAAGGGCATAATGTCCGGACGCTCGATCCCGATAAAATTGTTTACACCCTGCGGCAACTCTATGAAAAACATAAGATCGATTACGTGTTTTTTACCGATTCGGTTTTCAACATCAGCAATAAATTCAACATAGAACTGGCGACGAAGATGATCGCTTCGAAACTTCCCATGCATTGGGGCGCCTATTTTTCACCACACAATTTATCACTAGAGAATCTGAAGTTGTTTGCCGATGCCGGTTTGACCCATATTGAATTTGGAACCGAATCACTTTCAGACAGCACCCTGAAAGCCTATGGGAAACACTTTGATGTGGATGAAGTGGTGAGGGTATCTGATTACTGCAACCAGGTGGGAATCTATTTCTGCCATTTCATGATCATCGGTGGTTATGGTGAAACGGAAGACACCATTAACGAAAGTTTCGAAAATTCAAAAAGAATTGAAAATACGGTGTTCTTTCCATTCATCGGCATGCGCATCTATCCCGGCACCGTTCTGCACAAAATTGCCTTGGAATCGGGCATTGTCCATCAGGAGGATAACCTGCTCGAGCCGGTGTACTATATTGCCCCCGGCATCAACTATGACACGCTGAAGGAGCGTGCTGAAATAACCGGTCGCCGGTGGGTGTTCCCCGACGAAGATGTGGCGACAGCCATGAACCGCATGAGGAAAAGGAAACGAAAAGGATCATTATGGCATCATCTGAAGAAATAAACATACCTCAAAAGCCACCCATGGTGATGGTAGACCGGCTGGTTGACATCAGGGATAAGACCACGGTCACCTCCTTCCTGGTTCGTGACGACAATATATTTTGTACATGCGGGGAGTTCCGTGAACCAGGGCTGATCGAAAACATGGCACAAACCGCAGCGGCAGGCGTGGGGGCCAAGCCCGGTAATACAGGCGGAAAGCCGCCGCTCGGTTTTATCGGCGGCATCAGGAATCTGAAAATAGAGGGTTTTCCAAAGGTTGGCCAGCAGATTATCACCCAGATAACCGTTTTACACGAAGTGTTTGACGCAACTATTGTACAAGGCGAAATTTTCCTGGAAGACAGGTTGATTGCCTCATGTGAACTGAAAATATTTTTAATCAAATAGACGGATATAATTTACGATTTACGATTTACGATTTACGATTTTATTTTCAAATATGCTGTTTATGGGAAATTCGACTGATGATTTGAAAGATCCATCACCCGGAGATAACGAGCTTATCTATACATATAATCGTGAGCTTTTCTACCATTTTGACAAGGAGAAAGGTTTTACACAGGAGGTGCATTATCAGAATCCGGACAATCAGGTGATCATCAAGCAGAGCTGGGATGCAGCCGAGCAGCGCCTTGATGAGGTAAAGCAGCTGGTAATCATCGGAAAATTAAGTCCCATCGCCTATTATATGGAGAAGATACTCATGGAGGTTCCGATGTTGGCAGCCTATATGGAAATATCGAAATGGCGGGTTAAACGTCACCTTAAGCGTAAAGTATTTAACAAACTGAAACCTGAGATACTGGCAAAATATGCTGCGATTTTTGAAATCAAGGTGGAAGCGTTGAAAAATCCGGATTTTTTAAAATAATACCTCAACCCCCGGCCCCTTCTCCTCAAGGAGAAGGGGAGAATTCCCTCTCCTTGAGGAGAGGGCCAGGGTGAGGTGGTTAAGAAAAGGGTTAGGGTGAAATCTAAAACAAACAACATGGTAAAACTCGAATTCGAACACAGGCAGGCAGGACATTGTGAAAGTGGCGTAACGCGCAACCTGCTCAATTATCATAATTTTTCAATCAGCGAACCCATGGCGTTCGGGATCGGCGCCGGGCTGTTTTTCAGCTACCTTCCGTTTCTGAAGATGCAACATGCTCCTACAACCTCCTTCAGGGTATGGCCAGGGGAGGTATTTGACCGGGCAACCAGGGAACTTGGGGTAAAAACCGCGATCCATAAGTTCCGCAATCCGAAGGATTCGATGGATAAACTGAATGAAGTACTGGAAAAGGGATTTCCTGTCGGACTTCAGGTTGGAACCTATCATCTTCCCTTTTTTCCGCCTGAATACCGCATGCATTATAACATGCATAACATGATCGCTTACGGTCACGATAACGGTACCTATTTCATCAGTGATACCCTGATGGAAAACCTGGTGGAAATAACCTATGAAGACCTTATACGGGTAAGGTTTGCCAAAGGCGCATTTGCTCCCCAGGGACGCATGTATTATCCCACCTTTGTACCCAAAAATATCGATATCAAACCGGCCATTATCAAAGGAATCAGGAAAACAGCCTACAATATGACCGGCATTCCCTTCCCGCTGATCGGCGCCAAAGGGATCAGATACCTGTCGGGCCGGATGCGGAAATGGGAAAAGAAACTTGGACCCGAAAAGGCTTCCTATTATCTTGGGCAGGTGCTGCGAATGGAGGAAGAGGTTGGCACTGCCGGAGCTGGTTTCCGGTTCATCTATGGCGCTTTTCTTGACGAAGCATCAACTGTCCTGAATCAACCATGGCTTAAGGATATTTCTGTTGAAATGGGAGAAAATGCAAATAAATGGCGGGAGTTTTCTTACCTTGGATCAAGAAATTGTAAAAAACGGGGAAAACCCGATCAATCGTATGATTTTCTTGCAGATATGCTGCTGGATGTTGCCGACAGGGAGGAGAAGATTTTCCGCCAGTTGGCAAAAATCAAATAAAATTTCTACTTTCGCATCAGTTAAGGTTCATTGTAGTAATCAAATACTGGAATCATATGGAAGATAATTCGAATCCGGTTTACAAGGATCAGCGTCATGGCCAGTCAAAGGAATTACTTTATTCCTACGATAAGGATGGACAATTTCAGCGGACAGTGGGCTTTCACGGCGAACCTGACAGGATCATTTTACAGCAGGCCTGGGATCATTTTAATGAACGGATTGAGGATGCCAGGCAACGGGTAATAGCCGGGAAGGCGAGCCCGATCGTTTATTATATGGAAAAGTTTCTCGCCGACCCGCTCAACCTCTCGATGATGGCCGGGATTTCGATCTGGCGGGTAAAATGGCATATGAGACCCGGTGTTTTTAAACGCCTTAATGAAAAAACCCTTAAAAAGTATGCTGATGCCTTTAACATCAGTATTGAACAGCTGAAGAAAGTTGATTAACATAAAAACAACTTCCGATGGAAACCAAAACAATGATCAATTATACGCACCGCCAGGCCGGACATTGCGAAAGCGGGGCAACATCCAATTTATTACGATTTTATGGTGAGGATATGTCGGAACCCATGGCATTCGGCATTGGCAATGGACTGTATTTCAGCTATATTCCATTTCTGAAAGTTCAATTTGCTCCTATGATTTCATTCAGGAACCTGCCGAATACCGTTTTTCACCGGGGCATGAAATACCTGGGAATTGATGCTACGGTTATTAAAAAGTTCAAGGATCCGAAAGAAGCCATGCTGGCCCTGGACAGGAATCTCGAAAAGGGAATTCCGACCGGCATGCAGGTTGGCGTATTCAATCTAACCTTCTTTCCTCCGGAATATCGTATGCACTATAACATGCATAACCTGGTTTGTTTCGGTAAGGAGGGGAATCTTTATCATATCAGCGATACGGTGATGGAAACGGCCCAGGTGCTCACGTATGAAGACCTGCTAAGGGTTCGCTATGCCAAAGGGGTTTTTGCACCCGAGGGAAAGATGTATTGGATCAACAATGTTCCAGGAAATCTGGATATTAAAGCCGCAGTTGCGATGGGAATTAAAAAGACAGTTTACGAGATGATCAAGGTTCCTTTTCCTTTAATCGGCGTGAAGGGACTGCGGTGGATGGGCAGGGATCTCAGGAAGTGGCCGAAAAAGCATGGTGTAACCAAAGCCTCCTTTTATCTGGGCCAGGTATTGCGTATGGCCGAGGACTTCGGTACCGGAGGAGCCGGATTCCGTTATATTTACGGGGCATTTCTGAAAGAGGCTGGTGAAAAATTCAATCATACAGAATTGCTTGAAGCTTCTGAAATGATGGGTAAAACGGCAAACAGGTGGAGGGAATTTACCTATATTGGCGCACGTAATTGCAAAAGCCGCTCCCAGCCGCAGGAAGATTATGGGATGCTTGGGGATATGATGATCGAAATTGCCGGAATGGAAGAGCAGGTTTACAGGAAATTAGACAAAATTAAACTATAAATGTCTGAACGTCCGATCATCGAAATCAAGGAATTAACAAAATTCTACAAGGGGAATGACGCCCCCGCCATCAACAACATATCGCTGGATATTTTCCAGAACGAAATATTTGGACTGCTTGGACCCAACGGAGCAGGCAAAACGACTACTATTTCGATTCTTTGCGGACTCTTCCCCCCGACTCGGGGTGAGGTTTTCATTGACGGGATGGAACTCAGGTCGAATCTCGACAGGATCAAACATATTATCGGTGTTGTTCCGCAGGACCTTGCGCTCTACCCTACCCTTACAGCTATGGAAAACCTTACTTTTTTCGGAAATATGTATGGTTTAAAAGGAAAGGATTTACAAGACCGGATCAATGACTACCTCAAAGTTTTCGGGCTTGAAAAGGCAGCACGAAAAAAAGTTACCACCTATTCCGGAGGAATGAAACGGAGGGTGAATCTTATCGCTGGTCTGCTTCACCGTCCAAAGGTGCTTTTTCTTGATGAACCTACGGTAGGCATCGATGTTCAGTCGCGCATGGTCATTCTTGATTACCTGAATGAGATCAACAAACTTGGCACGACCATCATTTATACTTCACATTACATGGAGGAGGCTGAAAACCTTTGTTCGCGTGTTGCGATTGTTGACCGTGGTAAAATTATTTCAATCGGGAATCCCAAAGAATTGTTAAGAGAGCATCCGGAATTTAAAAACCTGGAAAACATCTTTTTACATCTCACCGGGAAAGAGATGCGTGATTAAACTGACCTTATGTTCAAATTCATATCTGCAATAAGAAAGGAAGCCCTGATTCTGCTTCGGGATAAGGCGGGATTGATCATTGTTTTCCTGATGCCGATGGTGTTGATCATCATCATGTCTCTTTTGCAGGAAGTTGGTTACAGTTCCATAAACCGCGAAACTCAGGTTGAAGTTCTTTTCCTGGACCATGACAATGACAGTCTTGGCATAAAAATACGCAGGGGTCTCATGGGTTCCAATTATTTCAACCTTCTTGATTCGTTAAACGGGAAACCTTTAACTGAAACAGAAATCAAGGAGGCCGTGAAGAAGGGTGATTATGTGATTGGAATCGTAATTCCTCCGGGAGTTACAAAAAAAATCAGGTCCAATGTCAGCATCATGGTTGCACAGACCCTTGAAGGTTTTGGTTTGTATAACACCGTCCTTTTTGGTGACATCCCGCTGGCCAGGGCAGATACCATTAACATCTATTTTGACCCGACTGTAAAGCTGACCTTTAAGAACACCATCCTCAGCTCCCTGAAACAGTATAATTATCAGATTGAATCGGAGATGATTTTCACCACCTTCAATCATGAGATGGCCAAAGCATTTCCGACCTATCAACCCCCGGACCTGGTTTTTAAAGATGCTGTCGAGTTTCATGAAGTGTTTCCGTCATATCACAAAGTTGAAAAGATTCCGAATACAGCGCAGCACAATGTTCCTGCATGGGCAGTTTTTGCCATGTTCTTCATTATCATACCGCTTACCTCAAGTATGATCGTTGAAAGGGAAGAGGGAAGCATGTTCCGCATGATGGCAATGCCGGTGAATTACCTGCTTTTGCTGATGGCAAAAGTGTTTGTGTACCTTATCGTTTGTTTCTTTCAGACCTTACTGATGATCCTTGCCGGAATCTATATTCTCCCTCTGTTCAATGCCGAAGCGCTGGTACTTGGAAACCAGATTTTTGCACTTGTTGTGATGACCATCATCAGTGCACTTGCTGCACTGGGCTATGGCATCATGGTAGGAACACTGGCTACTACACATCAGCAGGCTGCGGCATTCGGAGCTGTATCCATCATTATCATGGCCGCCCTGGGTGGCCTGTGGGTGCCAATGTATCTTATGGCGCCTGCAATGCAGCATGTGGCAACTCTTAGTCCGCTGAACTGGGCCTTAAGCGGCTACTATGATATTTTCATCCGGGGAGCCGGTGTGGTAGAGATACTTCCTGAATCGGCAAAGTTGCTGGGATTCTTTTTCATCTCCGTTATTATCACGGGCCTGTATATGAGAGTAAATAACCCAATGTCTAAATGATTGATAAAATACCCGTCCGGTTCCTGTTATTAAAACCGCTATGGATGATATGCAAATTTTCTGTCTGCCCGATTAATAATTAACAGCTATAACAGATGCAACTCGTTGACTGCAAAGAGATACTCGTCAGATTTTCGGAGGTTGATTCCATGCGGATTGTCTGGCATGGCAATTATCTGAAATATTTTGAAGATGGAAGGGAATCGTTCGGTTTGAAATACAGCCTCGGATACCTTGATGTTTACAGGCACAATGTGATGATACCTCTTGTCAAGATCAGTTGTGACTACAAACGTCCCCTGGAATATGGTGATACTGCGATTGTCGAAACACGCTTTGTCCCGACAGAAGCTGCAAAAATTGTTTTTGATTACACCATCTATCGCAAAAAAGATAATGAGGTTGCTGCAACCGGAACATCCACCCAGGTATTCCTTACCCCGCAAGGCGAACTTTTGCTTACTTCTCCCGAATTTTTCTCCGGATGGAAAATGAAATGGGGCATTTAACTGCTGAGGAGATGAAACCAGTTTACATTCTGAACGATAATATCATCACATCCCTTGGATTTTCCACTGCTGAAAATATTTCGGCTATTGAGCATGATACCATCGGCATCCGTTCAGTGAACGACCCGCTTCTCTCCCCCAACCCGGTCATGATTTCAGCGGTGAATCAGGATGAACTCAATACGAAGTTTGCTGAGGTTTTACTGACCGTTAAAAAGAATGTTCCTCCCGAATCATTCACCCGTCTCGAAAAAATGTTCATCGTATCGATCCATGATGCATTAAAGGGCCAGGAAATAACGCCGGGAAATGCAAGGACACTTTTCGTGATTTCCACCACAAAGGGCAATGTCGACCTCCTGGAGAACCGCTATCAGGCTGTTTTCAGTCACAAGCGGCTTTATCTCTGGGAACTTGGCCGGATCATTCAGCAATTCTTTGGATTTTCAAACCCTCCGGTGATTATTTCGAATGCGTGCATTTCGGGGGTTGTTGCGATGATGACTGCTTACAGATACCTTGGGTCAGGCGGTTATGATCATGCGGTGGTTACGGGGGGTGATCTTGCCTCTGAATTCGTCATCTCCGGTTTCCAGTCCTTCCAGGCATTAAGTCCAGCTCCCTGTAAGCCTTTCGACATCAACCGTACCGGTTTATCATTGGGTGAGGGCTGCGGTACCATGGTTCTTTCAGTTAAACCGAACGAATCAGCCGGAATCAATATCCGTGTAACCGGGGCAGCTACCAGTAACGATGCCAATCATATCTCAGGACCTTCCCGCACCGGCGAAGAGCTGAGCATGGCAATCAGCGAAGCCATGAAACAGGCTGACTTAACGCCGGCAAACATCAGTTACATTGCGGCACATGGCACAGCCACCCCATTCAATGATGAAATGGAATCGAAAGCCATCGAATTGAGCGGTCTTATTCATGTTCCGGTGAACAGCCTGAAAGGTTATTGGGGACACACCCTCGGCGCTGCAGGCATGATTGAATCTGTTGCAGCTATTGCAGCTATGAAAAAAAATATTCTTTTCCGTTCGGCCGGGTTTGAAACCCCGGGCGTTCCGGTGCCCCTGAACGTTATTTCGGAACATCACGCTGCAGAAGTTAAATCGTGTCTTAAAACTGCATCAGGCTTTGGCGGATGCAATGCTGCCATCATATATCAGAAAGATTAACATGGACCAGATTATCACCTCCTATTGCCGAATCCGGGATAACGAGGTCATCGTGAATGACCGGCTCATCTTTTATCAGGAAAATATTGTTAAATTTGCAGAAGTTTTAAAATCAGTTTACATACAGGAACAAATAATTTATCCTAAGTTTTACAAGATGGATACGATCAGTAAACTTGGATTCCTGGCGACAGAACTGGTTTTAAAGGAGAAGGTATTGGAAGGTTATCGCCCCGGGGCAGTTGGTGTGGTGTTGTCTAATTCAAGCTCAAGTCTTGACACAGACATCGCCCATAACGAAACGATCAAGGATCGGTCAAGTTATTTCCCAAGTCCCTCTGTTTTTGTTTATACGCTGCCCAACATTGTGATCGGGGAGATTTGTATCAGGCATAAAATAAAAGGGGAGAATGTCTTTCTGATCTCTGAAGCATTCAACGGTAAAATGCTGTTCTGTTATGTGGATGAGTTATTTACAAATGAGCGGGTTGATGCCTGTTTGTGTGGCTGGGTTGAAGTGCTGGGTAATAAATACAACGCCATGGTAGCGCTGGTTGAAAACAACCGCCCCATGCAAGGTACACCTGCCGGCTTCAAACCACTGCTTTTTAATATTGAGAACCTGAATTTAATAATGACCCGAAACTGACCTGATATTATGGAAGAATTAATCGAAAAGCTGAAGAAAGAAGTTATTGAACAATTGAATCTGGAAGACATTAACCCCGATGACATCAATCCTGATTCCCCGCTGTTTGGCGAGGGCCTTGGGCTGGATTCCATTGATGCACTTGAGTTGATAGTCTTACTGGAGAAGAATTATGGCATTAAAATAGAAGACCCAAAAGATGGGAAGAAGATATTCCATTCCATCAGGACCATGGCCGAATATATTACAGAGCACAAAAAGTAATCCCCGATGCCCAGGCGGATCTTCATTACCGGTTATGGCATCATTTCCTGCATCGGCAATAATATTGACGAAACTTTAACCTCCCTGCTTCAGTCAAAACCTGGAACAGGCCGTATTCGTCATATTGACACGATCCTTAAAGATGAATTGCTGGTTGGAGAAATACCGAAAAGCCAGGAGGAGCTTTTTGCCATGGCCGGAATAACCCCTGTTGAAGGATATTCGCGGAATGCGCTGCTGGGAATTATTGCTGCCCGTGAAGCTTTTTTACAGGGCCAGCTGGATGAAAACCGCAATCTGAAAACCGGACTTATCTCTGCAACTACGGTTGGCGGCATGGATCGTTGTGAACTATATTACAACGATTTCCTTACCAATGATTCCCGCAACGCCCACATCGATGCTTATGACTGTGCCGACAGTACCGAACGGATTGCTTCCCTCCTTGGTATTCATGATTTTGTAACCACCATCAGCACTGCCTGCTCATCAGCTGCCAATTCAATTATGCTGGGGGCGCGGATGATCCGCACCGGAAGACTCGACCGGGTACTGGCCGGTGGATGTGAATCGCTCACTAAGTTCCACCTGAACGGGTTCAATGCCTTGAAAATCCTTGATAAAGATCCTTGCAAGCCGTTTGATCAGCATCGGGCAGGAATCAACCTGGGCGAAGGGGCTGCGTACCTGGTTCTGGAGTCGGAAGAAAGTCTGGAAAAAACCGGAAATACAGCGATGTGCGAACTGGCAGGCTGGGGCAATGCGTGTGAAGCTTTTCACCAGACGGCATCATCGCCCGATGGAGTTGGCGCCTTCCTGGCTATGAAAAAAGCGCTCGAAATGAGCGGTCTTCAAGCCACCGAAATCGACTATGTGAACGCCCACGGCACCGGCACAGATAACAACGATCTTTCGGAAGGACGCGCTATTGAAAAACTGTTCGGTGAAAGCATCCCGATGGTAAGCTCAACAAAACCATTTACAGGGCACACAACCAGTGCAGCCGGTTCAACAGAGGCTATCCTGTCGATTTTTTGTATTCAGCACCAGGTAATCTGGCCAAACCTGAACTTCAGGGAACGTATCAGTGATTTGAGCTTCTCCCCTGTCGAAAAATTATTGACCGGAGTACAGGTTAATGCCGTAATGTCAAACTCTTTCGGTTTTGGGGGGAATGATACCTCGTTGATCTTCAAAAAAGTTTAGGAAATGAGAAACAAATTCAAAACTCAAAGATCAAAACTCAAAACCACAATTGAACTCAAAGATCAAAACTCAAAAATCAAAACCACAGATTAAAACTCAAAACCGGTTTGAACCAAACGTTACCCATGTTTGAAATTCGTCATTCGTCACTCGTCATTCGTATATCGTAAATCGTAAATTTCCCCAATGGCTTTCATCAACGGTATCGGTCTCATCTCCCCCCAGAAAACTGCGGAATCCAAAGAATTTCTCGCGGAGATCGTTGAATATACAGCCGATTACCTGAAATGTATCGAACCGGGTTATCGTTCCTATATCGATCCGATCCAATCGCGCCGGATGAGCCGGCTGATCAAAATGGGCATCGCTTCTGCAAAAATGAGTGTAGCCGAGGCAGGACTAGCCATGCCCGATGCCATAATTACCGGAACCGGGTTGGGCAGCGTTGAGGATACCGAGAAAATCCTGGGTGAAATCACCAAAGAGGAAAGGTTTCTGAACCCCACCCCGTTTATACAATCAACTTATAATACCATCAGTTCCCAGGTTGCTATCCAGCTTAAATGCCACAATTACAATTCTACGTATGTTCACCGTACTTTTTCTTTTGAAAGCGGGCTGATCGACGGTTTGATGCAGATTGAAGAACAAACAGCATCAAATATTTTAGCAGCAGGGATTGATGAAATGACCATGAATCACCTGCAGATTACCAGGCGGATAGGTCAATGGAAAATGCATCCTGTATCCAACCTCAAACTTCTGGAGAATTCCTCACCTGGGGCACTGGCAGGTGAAGGGGCTGCCTTTTTCGTGCTGGGTGCTGAAAAAACAGGGTCGGCCTATGCTAATCTGCTGGATGTTAAAACCTGCCTCAATATTAACGGGTCATTCAAGCCTGCGAGCCTCCTGCCCTGTTTCCTGGCTAAACATAATCTCACGGTTTACGATATTGATCTGTTGTTGCTGGGATACAACGGCGATTGTAATTTTGACCCGGTTTACCTTGATTTTGCGAATCATTTCTTCCCTGGAAAAGCACAGGCATGGTTCAAGCACCTGTGCGGAGAGTATCATACCGCCACAGGTTTCGGACTGTATGTTGCATCCAACATACTCAAACACCAGGTTTATCCAGAGATACTACATTTCAACCAGATGAACCCTCCCCGTCTGAAAAACATACTGATGTACAATCATTTCAGAAATGTAAATCACGCTTTCATGCTGGTACAGGCATTGTAAAATTAATCTGCTAATTTTGCAAAAAAATGAAAGCTGATAATGTCTAAACGGGTTTATATTACAGGCATCGGGATCGTCTGTTCCATTGGCAATAATGTGGCTGAAACTTTACAGTCATTGCTGGCCTCCAGGTCAGGAATTGGAGAAATTACGCTGTTCCCTACCATTCACAAAGGAATCATTCCAATGGCAGAGGTAAAACTCACCACCGACCAATTACTAGAACAAACCGGAAACATTGGAAGAAATGAGTTCACGCGCACAACCCTGTTGGGTATCAAAGCCGCAAGAGAAGCGTTATTTTCAGCGGGGATTGTTGATGCAGAAGGGTTCCGGACCGGGCTGATTTCAGCTACTACTGTCGGAGGGATGGATCGCAGTGAAAATTTTTATGCCTCCTTTCTGGCCGATTCCCGGAAAGGGCGGTTAATTGATATCGTAAACCACGACTGCGGTGACAGTACCGAGCGCATCGCAGCCGACCTGGGCATAACCGGTTTTGTGACTACTATCAGCACTGCATGTTCTTCATCGGTGAATGCCCTGATGTTTGGCTCAAACCTGATTAAAACAGGTCAACTCGACCGGGTGATCGTTGGGGGTAATGATTCGGTTACAAAATTCACACTGAATGGGTTCAACACGCTGATGATCCTTGATAAAACCGGGTGCCACCCCTTTGATGAAAACCGGGCAGGGCTGACCCTTGGCGAAGGGGCTGCTTTTCTGGTGCTGGAGTCCGGCGATATTGTCGCAAAGGAGAAGAAAAACATTCTTGCTGAAGTTTCAGGCTACGGTAATGCCAACGATGCCTATCATCAAACTGCTTCGTCACCTGAGGGAACAGGCGCCTTCCTGGCGATGTCGAAAGCGATGGAAATGAGTGGTATTAAACCTTCTGATATCAGTTACATCAATGTACATGGAACTGGTACGGAAAACAATGATCTTTCTGAAGGTGTAGCCATTGAGCGGATATTCAAGGATCAGGTACCTCCCTTCAGTTCAACCAAAGGTTATACCGGGCATACCCTGGGCGCAGCCGGCGCAGTGGAGGCCGTTATTGCTGTGCTGGCCATTCAGAACCGGGTAATTTTTCCGAATCTTCGTTTCTCAACGCCGATGAAGGAACTTCATATCAAGCCAGTAATTGAATTGCAACAAGATATTGATATCAGGCATGTGCTTTCCAACTCGTTCGGATTTGGCGGGAATAATTCGGCAGTGGTGCTGTCGAAAAGCGGGAGATGATTGCTGGACGCGGGACACGGGACGCGGGACGCGGGACACGGGACATTTGAAAGGGAAATGTGGTAATGTTTAACGCGGTTTGTTACCTTGAACGGTGTTTGCGCACCAGGCGGTTTTTGAATATTGAACGCAACCAAAGTTACTATAACATAAAACAAAACAGAGCATTAACTGCATAAAGTAAAATTCATTAACTCAATCAATCAATCAATCAATCAATCAATCAATTAATCGCTCAATCAATCACTCAATCACTCAATCACTCAATCACTCAATCACTCATTCACTCATTCACTCATTCATTCAATCAATCAATCAATAATTCAACAATTTCAACAAATCTTGAAAAATGACCAACATCCCTATATACATCAACGGTCTTGGGAATGTTTCGCCTCAAAAGACGACGGATAGTACTCATTTTCTGGAGGAACCGTTGTCATTTGAAGCCAACCACCTAAAATGCATTGATCCCGGATACCGGGAGTACATCCCGGCCGAATTGATACGCAGGATGAGCAGGATCATTAAAATGGGGATCGCTGCATCGAAAATATGCCTGAATGATGCGGGAATCGGTTTGGCTGATCCTTTGCAAAGGAATATCACTCCCGATGCCATTATTACCGGAACCGGATTAGGATGCATTGAGGATACGGAGAAGTTCCTTGCGAACATGATTAAAAACAATGAAGAATTTCTGACACCAACCTCTTTTATTCAAAGTACGCATAATACGGTGGCCGGCCAGATTGCCCTGCTATTAAAGTGTCATAGCTATAACTTTACTTATGTCCACCGTGGCATTTCATTTGAAAGCGCACTCCTCGATGCCATGAGCCAGATGCAAATGGGCATAATGGCGAATGCCCTGGTTGGAGGTTCTGATGAACTTACAGCCAATTCATTTGCCATCACCTCCCGACTGGGATACTGGAAGCAAAAACCAATTCGTACACTTAACCTGCTTGATGATTCCCGTCGCGGATCTATCGCTGGTGAAGGGGCCTCGTTCCTTTTCCTTGAAAATAAAAAAAATGAACATTCCTATGCTAAGCTTGCCGGGGTCGCCACCTTTCTGAAACCTTCGGGTAACGCAGAAATAAATGAACGGCTTCATCACTTTCTTGGATCCAATGAATTGTCGCCGGAAGATATCAGCCTGGTGATCCTGGGATTGAATGGGGATCCCGGCACCGACAAGATTTACCATCATTTTGCCTCTGCAATTTTTCCGGGAACCTCCCTGGCACATTTCAAACATCTCTGCGGAGAGTATCACACAGCTTCATCATTTGCCACCTGGCTTGCAGCGATGGTGTTGAAAACAAAAACAATTCCCGGGATTATCAAAGTACCAGGTCATGTACTGCATAAACAAAATTCAATGATCGCGGCTGAGCCGGCTTCCAACAAGTTCATGGGTCAGTCTCAAGCATTTGACCTTATTCTCATCTATAACCATTTCCAGGAAAACAACCATGCATTCATCCTGCTAAGCCGACCGTAAATGCTGACCTTTCGCCGCTTTACACTGCTTTTTTTTATTACCCTGCTGGGACTGAATCTCTGGAATATCTTCATAGGAAATTCCATTGGCGGAATTTTTCATACCCATGCTGCAATAGTATATTCTGTGCTGATTATCCTGTATTTTGGAATTTCTTTCGCAATGGCTTTTCTTCCCTGCTCTGATTTTCACCACCCGGTAATCTGCCATGGAAACACACATGAAAAAACAGTCTCCATTACTTTCGATGACGGTCCTGATCCTGTAAAAACCCCGGCAATCCTCGACATTCTTAAGAAAAACGATATCCGGGCGACATTTTTCTGCATCGGGAAAAACATACCCGGACAGGAGCAACTGTTACAACGAATTGTTGATGAAGGACACCTTGTCTGTAACCATTCATTCTCACATTCCAAATGGTTCGATCTCTTTCCAGCCCGGCGGATGAGGGCTGAACTGCTCGAAACAGACAGGATCATCAAACAGGTTACAGGAAGCTCTCCGTTGTTTTTCCGCCCTCCCTTCGGGGTAGTCAATCCCATGGTAAGCAATGCCCTGAAAAATATGCACTGGCAAGCAGTTGGCTGGAGCATCCGTTCTCTCGATACTATGGTATCAGATGACCGGAAAATATTGAATCGCATTCATAAACGGCTTGAACCCGGCGCTATTATCCTGCTGCATGATTTCACTCATTTTGCTGAAAATCATCTGGAAGAACTTTTAATCCTGATCAGGAAAGAGGGATTTGAAGTAATTCCATTGGATAAATTATTGAAACTTCCCTCCTATGCATCCTGAGACAGTATCACTATCATTCAATTTTCTTCAGCCCACAGCACCTGGTCCAACCGTGATTTCCAGACAATCCTCTCTGTTTTTTACCTTCCTGGCTTTAGTGATCTCAACCATCCCTTTTCAGGTCCTATCGCAGAATAAGACAATGAATGCTGCTTCTGTCGAAACATTGCGGAATCATGTGAAGGAGCTGGCACAAAAGACACTGACCATTTCCAGCGATTTTATCCAGGAAAAAGATATGGCCATGATTACGGAAAAGATCATCTCCCGGGGAAAATTTTATTTTAAAAAAGAAAAAATGCTCCGCTGGGAATATGTTGATCCTTTCTCCTACCTCATTATCATACGAAACGATCAGATTTCGGTTAAAGATGAGAATAAGGTGACTCATTTCAATGTCAGGTCAAATAAAGTATTTCTGGAGATAAACCGGATCATCCTGGGCAGCCTCCAGGGCACATTATTGAACGATGATGCAAATTTCACACCCGGTTTTCTTGAGAACCCCTCTTCATACATCGTTATGCTCAAGCCGTTGGCGCCAAAACTCAAGGAATCAATTTCGGAAATTGTAATCTACTTCGACCGTAAGGATTTTTCGGTCAGCCGGGTTGATATGTGCGAACCCGGCGGCGATCGCACAAGAATCAACTTCACAAATAAAACACTCAACCAACCCATTCCCGATGAGAAGTTTGTTGCTCATTAGCTTCCTTTTTTTACTCGCCACCGGATGTGTGCCGATAAAACCGAAAGGATTGACACCGGTCGATACCGGGACACGGGACGCGGGACAAGTTCGGGACACGGCATACGGAAGCAAGGAAGGAAGAAAAGGAGCATATTTTGTCACGCGTCACCCGTCACGCGTCACGCTTTACAAAGCCACCCTTGATATAAAAAAGCACCACCTCACCGGCTTATTGGTAATTAAACGGATGGACTCTGCCAGCGCAAAAGGAATTGCTGCACAAGAGGACTCTCCTGTCTACCGGATCGTTTTTGCCAATGAGATCGGGATGACCTTTTTCGACCTGGAATTGAAGTATGACAGTTTCAATGTGATTTCGTGTTTTGAATCCCTGAATAAGAGAGCCTTGATGAAAATATTTGAAACTGATTTCAGATTACTTACCGGCACAGACACGTTGAAATCTACAAAATACTACAAGCAAACAGGCACCGGCAATTTGGTCATTGAAGGAAATTCAGGTAAGTATAAAACGTGGCAAACTTTTTCGCCTTCAGGTGATACGCTTTATAAGTATTCCGGAAAATCGACCATTGCCGATCCGGTAATCATCTCCTACCTGAAATATTCAGAAGGATTTCCCACAAAAATCACCCTTGAAAATCCGTTCATCGGAATGACATTGTCGCTCAGGCTGTTGGACCAAAAGTGAACATATCAGGGGATTAAGGCACCTGGTATATGGCAGAATTGTTGCGGTATCCGGCGGCATCGAGAAACCAATCAGGATATAGTGTTCCCGATGATTCGGCCCAACTGGCAAAATGCAAATACCCGCTGGTAATCTGGTTGCTTTCGATGGTATACTGGTAACTTGAAGCAATGTTGATTGCCCACGGAAGGTTAGTTTTTGTTTTGTAGTATTTTCCTGTTGCCGGTTGTGAATCATCTTCCCCGGTGCCAAACAAACGCTGGTCGGCCAGGCTGGTCGGGAGATAGTCGGGCAGATGTACCTCTTTTCCACGTTCGCGGTCAATGATCAGGAAAGGATTGAAATGAATCAGGTCAAGATCGGCAATGCTATACTTATTGGGTGTAAAGGCAAGAGTGATTATCATTGTATCAGGTTCAACGTATGGCTCATTGGGATGGACATTTACCCCAAATCCCGAAGTTGGTACCAGGATTTTATTGGCATTGTCAAAAACAATAACCGTCATCTTATCCTGGTTTGCCTCGGTGCCATTGCTTTGAAGGGTTATATAGCTTTCCTGAATGTCGTAACCGGTAACCGTTACGTCTGAATTCACCAGGGTTGTTCCCGGCAGCTGAAACCCAAATCCATTTTGATAGCCAGCTCCGATGGCCCGGAGCACGAAGGTAGCCAATACTTCAGTTACCTTGTTTGAACCGTTGGTCACTGTGTTGAACTGGTAGTCGAGTACCAGGTCGTTAAAATCGTAATCTCCAAGTCCGGGCCACAAATCCTCGTATGCCAGACTTGCATAACTGCCCGATGGAAAATAGTTGTTAAAAGCCCTGGCCGGATCTGTCGGATAACTGTCATCAATGTCAGCGATTCCATCCCCATCATGGTCAGGAGCATCAACCTGTCCCTGAAAATTAGCCTGTATCTCGGTCTGAGATAATGCAACCCCAAATATTTTCACTTCATCAATCGATCCAATGAAGAATTTTTGGGCGCCATTGTCCGACCCGATCGAAACATCGCGGGTATTGACCTTCAGTGCACCCGAAACCGGCTGGCTGTTTTTAAGCTGTCCATTGACATAGAACTTCATTGTTACCCCGTCATAGGTCATGGCTAAATGATACCACTCATTCAAAACAGGCAACCCGTCGCCCCAATGCAATGTCACGCTCGTGTTATTGCTTAGTCTGATATGTCCATTCCATCCATCCCACTTGCCCTGCCCCAGGCCATGCCCATCCCAGTCTCCCTTCTGGAATATCTTCACAGTTTTATTTTCTTCTGTTTTGGCCCAGGCCATCATGGTTATCGAATTGGTAAGATCCATATTGGGCGCTTTAAGAACCTTAACCCAATCTGTTGAACCATTGAAATGAAGGCAGCTTCCTGATATTCCCGTGCTCCAGGCAGCGCCGGTAATCGTTCCATTGTTACCATCAGCAACATCTGTTGCTATGGTGCCGCTGTTTTCATCAAGAGGCCAGGATGAAATGAGATCAGTACCGGTACCGGGATTTTGCGTTTCAGTATAAATCGTATTGATTTCTTCAACCGTAAGCGGTCTGGAATAAAGAAGCACCTCATCAAGAATGCCGGGAAAAAAGTTCAGGGAAGCCTGGTTTCCAATGTAGAGGTTACTGGTTGATGATTGCAGGTTTCCTGTCGTTGCAGTGGTTTTTTTCAACGCGCCATCAATAAATATTTTCATTTCGGCGCCATCGTAGGTGGCAGCCGCATGATGCCAGTCGGTGTCGAGGATCCTGTCGCTATAATCCATTACAACTGATTTAAAATCAGGATTATAAATTGCAAAGGAGACCCTGCCCTGGGCATCGAGGCGAAGCATGTATTTGACCCTGGTGAAAAGAAAGGCACCATAATCGCCAACCTGGTTCATTTTAAACCAGCACGAAAGGCTGATTTGGTCCGTTGTATTATTGATGGTACTGCTGAAGGGGACCAGCACCTGGCCCGCAACGCCATCAAAATCCAGTGCGCTGCCGTTGATTCCGGGAACCCATGATGCCCCCGACACAACGCCGTTGTTCAATCCCTGGGCATCTGCCGCAGCCGACCCGGTATTTTCGTTAAAATGCCATGCTGAAACAAGTCCCGGTGCAGGTATCAGTTTTTCAGAAAGGCTGCACAATCCCGATGATTTTATGGCGGAAAGCGATACATGAACGGTACTTCCCGAAATGGGCACAATTTGTCCGTTTACAAGTACATTTTTAATAAAGGCGGGGAGGCTGATGGTGATTTCGTAGCTTTCGGTCAGCCTGTTGAAAAAACCCTGGTGATAAACTGTTTTCCCATCTTCAGATGAAATATAGATCATCGTGGCATTATCATAGCCAATTACAAAGGTTATGGTCCGGGTTGTTTGCCAATTGAATCCCGGTGAGATAACCAGTTCCCCCATTGGAACTGTCGTAGTAAGAGGTTCACTGTCGTGTATTTTTTTGCAGTCCTGAAAAATGATCATTGTGAAGATCAGAAATGGAAGCAACCTGACGGTTTTCATAAATCCCTAAATTTGTATAAAGATACTGCTTTAAATACCTGAAAAAAAGCCCCAATAAGTAACAGGACAGTTTAAATTAGTAAGTGTCGGTTTTTCAGGTTTAAATCAGGATAGTCATTTGACTGAAACATCAGGATCATGATAAAGGGAAAGTAAAATAAAACCTGCTTCCAACCCCTTCTTTACTGTCTATGCATAATTTGCCGCCGTGTTTTTCGATAAATTCTTTGCATATGATCAACCCAAGCCCCGTACTGGGTTCTCTTTCAGTGCCCTTTCTGTTGGTTTTTATGTCGAGGCGAAACAGATTGCTGATCAACTTTTCATCCATACCTATGCCAGTGTCACTGATTGAAATTTCGGCCAAATGATCGGGTGTTGCCTGTGCCGACAGGGTGATTCTCCCACCCCTGGGCGTGAATTTTATGGCATTTGAAACCAGGTTTCTGAACACGGTTTCAAACATGTGGATATCAGCAGTAAGTTGCATTTCGAGGGGAATATTATTGATCAGTTCAATATTCTTTTTCGTCAAAGAATCATGAAACAGTTCAATGCATTCATTGATTTTTGGCATAAGTAAAAACGATTCTATACTGAAGGAAGTGACACCCTGATGCAAGTGCGACCATTCGAGGAGGTTTTCGAGTAAACGATGCATGTTTATAGCAGAAGTTCTCAGTGTGAGTACCATTTTTTGAAGCTCGTCCTTCTCCAATACTTGCCAATCATCAACCATTAGTTGGGTATAGCCCAGGATGGTTTGAAAGGGATTCCTCAAATCGTGTGAAATGATGGAGTAGAATTTATCTTTTTCTGCGTTCAGTTGTTCAAGTTGTTCTTTCTGGTTTCTGATTTTTTCCTCCGCCGTTTTCTGTGCGGTAATATCAGTCATCACAGTTAAATAAATACTTTCCAATTGGTTGTCAACAACATCACCAAAAAATAAGCCTGTGAGGATCTCATTGTTTTTTGTCCTGACCTGTAATTCCAGGTTGTGTATTCTCCCGGTATGAAGCAATTCATCAGCAAACAACAATTGCTTTTCCGAATCCAAAAACAGATTAAGCTCTTCTGCAGAGTGACCAATTATCTCATTGTAGTCGTATTCCAGTTTGTTAAGGAATGCTTTGTTTACATGGATGAATTCACGGCCGGGGATGGCACTGATGGCCATGGGCGCCGGATTGTTATCGAACAATTTCTGAAATTTTTCGAGTGCGGCCTGCTGCACCGAAAGGTTTTTAGATATTCCAAATATACAATCCTGGCCATTCCATTTGCCAAACCAAACGCGTGTTTCCACCGGAATCAGAGCCCCTTTTTTTGACTTAAGCGGGAGTGGGCAATAATCAATCTCGCCTTTGAACATGCCTGAAAATATTTCTGACGCTTCCTGTTGTTTTTCTGGTGGATGAACGCCAAGTATGCCCAGCGTTTTTACCTCCTCCAACGTATAACCGAGAATCTTGGTCACGGCAGAATTTATATGTAATATCTCACCGGATGCAGTGCCAATAAAAATCAAATCATTGATTGACTCAAAGAAGGCACGGAAATTCTCTTCACTTTCCTGCAAAAGATCACTCATTCTTTTGCGTTCGGTAATATCGCGGCTTATGCCCAGCAATCCGATAATATCACCACAGGAGTTTTTTAGTGGCGCTTTGCAGGTATCAAACAGTCTCCGTGTACCATCGGGATAGGTTAACCATTCATCATTGTGCATCGTTTTCCCTTCCTCCATCGTGATCCTGTCATTCTTCCTGAAATTATCGGCAACCTCTGTTGGTACCAGATCATAATCAGTTTTGTTAATTATTTGGGTGATGTCGTGTCCAACTAATTTTTCAAACGCAGGATTGCAACCAAGAAAAACCCCATCGAGGTCTTTAAAAAAAATTATATCAGGTATCGAATCGAGAAGGCCTTTTAAAACAGACTTTTCCTTTTCCAGTGCTACTTGTAATTTACCCTCATTATCTTTATAAAGAATGATGTCGGGGATCGTCATCAACAGGTTTTTGTACTGTGATTTTTCCTCCTCTACTGTACCTTCTGACCGGGTGCGTTTGGAAATCTCATTTTTCAGCAATTTATTTTTTGCGGTAATTCTTATAGAGAAATATAGTAGCAGCATCAAGGCAACAATAATAACACCTGATTCGATGACTTCAAAAAGTAAAAAACTATTCCAGTTGCTGATATTAAAATCGATGCCGAATATGGCGATGATTTTACCGGTCACCTCATCTTTGACAGGGATGTGCACGCTTTGCCATCTCCCCCATCGGTGGTTTACCGGGCCGGTAATTAATGCCTCCCCATTTTTAAAAGGTATTTTATAACCGGCTTCTGATTCCGTGTACTCCTGCCCTGGATAAGAATTATCAGGTGAATTTTCCGGCTCAGAATCGGCAAAGAAATATATTTTGCCATTCCGTTGGGTGTACAGATAGGCAAATCTTGCTTTGTTATTGGCATGGATGATTTCCTGCAGAATATTTTTAACTCTCCTGTACTGTGGCTTGTTCAGATCGCCAGGCTGAGCTTCAAGCTGGCGCAGGTCGTCCTTTGGCAATGCGGCAACAACAGATTTGCCGATTTGAAGCACATACTCAGTTTCCTTATTTTCAAATCTAATCCATGTATAACGGATATAAAAAACACCTGCAGCAGCTATTACAAGAAAAAGTAATATTTCCGATCCCAGGAATAGTCTTTGTTGATTAAAATTTTTCATCGAAAATGCCCCCTTCGTTAATTACTTTGACCCGCAAGGTATTTTTTCAGCTTTTCCAGCAACACATCCCGTTCAAACGGTTTGGCTATATAATCATCGCATCCGGCATCGAGCGCTCTTTTCTCGTC
>CAISJJ010000211.1 GCA_903885595.1 uncultured Bacteroidales bacterium | reverse complement strand
GGAACCGTTGCCCCGGTTAACAAAACGGTCACCTATGGCACAGTTACCAATATCCCCGGCGAGAATTCAAAATGCTGGATCACCAGCAATCTTGGAGCCGACCACCAGGCCGCGACTAAAAATGATGCCACCGAAGCCTCGGCAGGTTGGTACTGGCAGTTTAACCGCAAACAGGGGTATAAGCATACCGGTACGGTCAGAACTCCCAACACATGGATATACACAATCAGTGAACCTTCTGACTGGTTACCAGCCAATGACCCGTGTACCCTTGAGCTTGGCGCCGGCTGGCGTATCCCAACCTCTACCGAATGGACCAACGTGGATGCCAGTGAAAACTGGACAAACTGGAACGGCCCATGGGATTCTGGTTTAAAGCTCCATGCCGCCGGGGCACTGATCGGCAGTTCAGGTTCACTGAACCTTCGCGGCGTGCACGGCCGCTACTGGAGCGGTATGCAGAACACTGTTAATTGGGGATGGAACCTGATCTTCGCCGATAGCTTCTGCTTCATGTACGACGACGAAAAGGAGACAGGCGACACCGCCCGCTGCCTAAAAGAATAGAAACAACCTGCCAGCCCTCTGGCAGCCCATTCTTATAAAACTATTCGTTATTCTCTTTTCTCTCTTCACTGTGCATTATTCTCTGATCTCTGTTCATTGATAGTAACGATGAGTGAAAAGTGAAAAACGCTCAGTGAAGATTGAAGAAAGAAAAGTGAAAATTTAAAAACCTAAACCCATGAAAAGGAAAATTCTCTCATTCGTTTTCTTACTGCTTGTTGCTCTGAGCGGCAACAGCCAGTTTGTCTTGAAACCTTTGAATTACCAGGTCTCAGGGGATTATTATTCCCCCTCTTATTATTCCATCGTGGATGAGGACCAGGTTTGGCTTGGGACAAAGCACTATACAAGTTCGGGACCTGGTACCTATACATTTGCTGTTCATACCAATGATGGCGGGGATACATGGATCTTCGATTCCATCCCGGTACCCGGTCAGCCCAATATATGCAATGTTTCTGCGGTTGATGCCAGCAATGTTTTTTATGTTTTTGTCGACGACTGGTCCAATGGCTCCGTCTGGAAAACGACCGATGGTGGCGCCTCATGGACCCAAAAAACAACGAATCAATTCCAGGGAGGGTTCGCCGATTTTTATCATGCGTTTAATGCCAGTGAAGGGGTAGCGGTTGGCGATCCAAACGGAGGTTATTTTGAAATTTACACGACCGCCGATGGTGGTGATTCCTGGGAAAGAGTTGATTCATCTGAAATTCCTGCACCCCTTCCCGGAGAAATGGGATTGACCGATGGTTTTTCATCCTTTGGGGATAATATCTGGTTTGCAAGCAACATAGGTCGTTGTTTCAAATCAACCGACCGGGGTCATCAATGGACCGTTTCTACCGTAGCGGAAATGTATGGCCAGTGTGATGTTGCGTTTTCCGGTCTCCAGTACGGCGTTTTTTTTGATTATGGCCCCCCGGGAACCAAAATCTTTTATAAAACAGCGGATGGTGGAACTACATGGACCGCTGACTCTTTATCAGACAAAGACATGATCGGGCATATGAGTTCAGTAGGGGGATTTGACGGAGGGTTCGTGATCGCAGCCTACAGTCCGACTACCTATATGACCAAGGTTTATTTTACACCCGATTTCTTTTCGAATATTGCTGTACTGGACTCCAACCTCCGGGCAGTACCGATGGGATTAAGCTTCAAAGATGCCACAACAGGCTGGCTCTGCGGTGGAGGACGGGATACCAATGCTATCTTTAAATATACCGGCATGCTGACTTCGATTTTCAATGCGGCTAACGCACCCGGGAAACTTTCGATCATGCCGAACCCTTCCTCGGCAGACGCCCTGGTAAAACTTCCCGGATCGCATGATACAAAACCGCTTCAGCTCCGCGTGATTGACATGAGCGGAAAGGAACTTGAAAAACAGCACATTGTCTCCTCAACAGGCTGGACAAAACTGAATGCTTCAGGATATATGAATGGTATTTACCTGGTCGAAATACGATCGGGAGATCAATGCATCGCCATCGAGAGGTGGATTGTCAGTCACTAATAATTGCTTTCTATTAATTACTATCTATGCCAGTCAACGCGATGATAACCGAAGATGATCTTTTAAGCAGGACGATCCTGGTTGATCTGCTTGAAGATCATTTTCCGGAGGTACATATTGTCGGAATGGCAGATAACGTGAAGGATTCGGTAGTGTTTCTCCATGATCACAAAATAGACCTGCTTTTTCTGGATCTTGAATTACCGGACGGTATGGGGTTCGACATCCTCCGTTCACTTCAAAATTGGGATTTTGGCGTGATCGTCACGACGTCCTATGCTAAATATGCCAAAGAGCTTGGCTCTCTGAATATCCTTTATTCCATAGTAAAACCCCTGACCCGTCAAAGTCTTGAAACAGCCATGAACGTTTACAGGAAAAAATGTAAAAAGTACATTTGAATGGACTAGAATAATCCGGTGGGTTCGAGGGTTTGACTAGTATCGTTCCCCGGGGAGTTTACCAGGCCAGATACCTGGTAGGCTTCCATCATATCGGCGGGGAATGGTTTCAGCATATCAATCAGCGAAGGATCCGGGTCCCGGCTGATCCAGCTGTGTTCATCCCTGGGATGAAGGATAACCGGCATCCGGTCATGGATTTTCGCCATCAGTTCATTGGGTGAGGTTGTGATAATCGTAAATGAATGAATGATCTCACCGTCACTGGTCACCCATTTATCCCAGAGTCCGGCAAAGCAGAAGGGTTCCCTGCTTTTTAGCCGGATGTTGAACGGGACTTTTATCTTATCGTGCCGCCATTCGAAAAACCCTGTAGCAGGCACCAGGCACCGGCGGTTTTTAAAGGCATTTCTGAACGATGGTTTTTCTGTGATTGTCTCTCCGCGGGCATTGATAAGTTTGTTCCCAATGGATTTATCGCCGGCCCACGAAGGAATGAGACCCCATCGGAAAAACTGAATCTCGCCGGGGTTTTCATTGGAAATAACGGCAAGGTTCTGCGAGGGAGCACAATTGTAGCGCGCTTTGTAAATAGCTGTGCGTACCCGAATCCCAAAGCGTTCAAGGATAAGCGCATCTTCAGCAACAAATGAAAACCTTCCGCACATAGGCAAATTTAATAATGCAAAATGCAAAGTGCAAATTGTAAAATGCAAATCGGCTTGATAGCCTCCCTTATTATGTTTTGAGCAATGCACTTTGCACGTTGCCCTTTGCATTTTGCATTTTGCATTTTGCATTTTATATTGTTAGTCCTTCCCGGCAATCACAATCACAATTTCACCTTTTACTGTCTTTTTTTCAAAATAGGCAATAAGTTCAGCCAGGGAACCACGCACATTTTCTTCAAAGATCTTGGTAAGTTCACGAGAAACGCATGCATGACGCTCTGCACCAAAATATTCAGCAAACTGTGACAGGGCCTTAACCAGGCGATGGGGAGATTCGTAAAAAATCATGGTTTTTTCCTCGTCAGCAAGGGTTGTAAGACGTGTATGCCGTCCCTTTTTATGGGGCAAGAATCCTTCGAAAACGAAATGGTCGGAAGCGATGCCCGAATTAACCAGTGCGGGCACAAATGCCGTTGGACCCGGGAGACACTCAACGCGCAATCCGGCTAGTATACATGCACGCACCAATAAATAGCCCGGATCGGAAATAGCGGGGGTGCCGGCATCGCTCACCAATGCACAGGATGCTCCGTCGCGCAAACGTTCTACAATGTTTTCAATGGTTTTATGTTCATTGAACAGGTGATGCGGCACCAATTTCTTTTCAATCCCGTAATGTTTTAACAGATGTCCCGTATTACGGGTATCTTCGGCAAGTATAAAATCAACCTCCTTCAGAATTCGTAACGCACGAATCGTAATGTCCTCAAGGTTTCCGATGGGGGTAGGAACGACATATAATTGTGTGGGAGTCCGCTTGTCCATTTCCCGCTCAGGTATTCATCACGAGTTTAAAACCGACACCATGTACATTCAGCAGTTCTACCCGGGGATCTTCTTTCAGGTATTTGCGCAGTTTTACGATGTAGACATCCATACTGCGGGCATTAAAATAACTGTCGTCATTCCAGATCTCGTTCAGGGCCGTACTGCGGTCGAGCACCTCATTGGCGTGGGTGCAAAGTAACCTGAGCAGCCCGGCCTCCTTTGAGGTGAGCTTCTGCTCTTTATTCCGGCTTATGAGTGTTTGCCGGTTGTAATCAAAGGCATAAATACCGATGGTATATATGTTCTCATTCGCTGCGGCTTTGGCCGGCTCGTCGGTGCGCCGCAAAATTGCCTGCAACCTGAGAATCAACTCCTCCATACTGAAGGGTTTGGTAATGTAATCGTCGGCGCCGATCTCAAAGCCTTTTAGCTTGTCCTCCTGGTGGGTCTTGGCTGTGAGAAACAGGATTGGGATTTTCTTGTTTACAGCCCTGATTTCCGTGGCAACCGTAAACCCATCTTTCACCGGCATCATAATGTCAAGGATACAAAAGTCAAACTCTTTCCGTGAAAAAGCCTCGATAGCTTCCTGCCCGTTAACACACAAAGTAGTTGAATAGCCTTTTGCTTCCAGATAGTTCTTCAGGATATTTCCAAGGTTACGGTCATCCTCAGCCAATAGTAATCGGGTTTGCATTTTATCCATCAGCGGTTTTTTAATTAAACGCGAAAGTTATCATTTTATTCTTTTATCATAAAAGGAAGAAATACCTTGAATTTACTCCCTTTGTTTACTTCGCTTTCGAGGCTTATCTTGCCGTGATGCTCCTCAACAATCGCTTTGACATAATTAAGGCCAAGTCCAAATCCCCTGACTTCATGAATGTTGCCTGTTGGCACACGATATAATTTATCGAAGATTTTCTTCTGTTCATTCTTGCCGATCCCTATTCCATTGTCTTCGATGGTCATGACAATGCCATTGCTGGCGTTCTCTGTGATGATGCGGATTACCGGCTTCTTTGGAGAATATTTGTTTGCATTGTCGAGCAGGTTATACACCAGATTGGTTACATGAACTTTGTCGCCCTCTATCTGTGACCGGGTTGCTTTAAATCTCCGTTTGATCTCCCCATCCTTGATCTCAACCTGTATCCGCAGGTTTTTGATCACATCTGTGATGATCTCGTGAAGATCTATTTTCTCCTTGTTCATTTTGAGCTGCCCTTTGTCAATCACCGCAGTTTGCAGGATCTTCTCAGCCATTCCGGCTAATCGTTTATTCTCCTCACTGATCATGGAAAGGTAACTGTCGAGGAAGTCGCCCGATCCTCTTAGTTCTTTATCATTCAAGGCTTCACAGGCTAATGAAATGGTAGAGATCGGAGTCTTGAATTCGTGGGTCATGTTATTGATAAAATCGTTCTTCATTTCCGAAAGGCGTTTCTGCCTGAAAATGATGGTGATTGTATAAGTGAATGAATAAACAATCACGATGATGAGAATGATCGAAATAAGCAGCATACCCCATAATTCTGTCAGCAGAAATTGCTTTTCATGGGGAAAGTAAATAAGCAGGTATTCGGGACTCGTGTAAATATCGGCCTGAAAGAGAATGAATGCCCTCCCTTTTTCAATCAGCTCCTTACGGAAATTTGGAGATCGCTCCATCAAAAATTCCTGCCGCTCCGGCTTGTAGATGCAAAATTCAAACCGGGTATCTACCCCACGGATGTTGAGCTGCAGATTGATCAGTGAATCCAGCGCTGAGGTCGTTAAAAATTCTTCATACAGCAAATGCCGGTTAAAGTTAAGCATGCTCTCGTATTGGTTGGTGACCATTGATTTGCTTTTCTCCAACCGTTCCACTTTTTGCACAACTTTCACCATGGCTTCATTTACACTTCGACGGAAATTGGCCTCCTTAATAGCTGAGGCGCTTTGTATCCAATAGATCTGGATTCCCATCAGGCCTATAAGGGCAATTGTCATGGCAATTATTGTGAAGATGATAATCCGGCGGTTCATAATTGCAAAGGTATCGAAATTGACGCTTATTGTTTTAACAATTTTTAACGTATATTAATAATCCTTAACATATTCATGTTGTTGATCGCATTACCTTTGCGTGGCAAGTTCAATCAAAAAACATTTACGGCTTTTGTTATCTTTGATCACATTGGCCAATTTTATCAGTAGAGGGATTGTTTATTGATTTTTAAAGTGTGTTCCTCGTTATGAGAGCACACTTTTTTTTTGCAGTTTCAAACTTCTCGTTACCTTCGTTCCCCGAAATAATAATATTCACCCAACTACGCCCTTCCCCTCACCTCCGGGCGAGGGGGCAGGGTGAGGTTAAATAAAAATGTCATGTCGCACCTTAAACTCGATGTAAGTAAACTTAAGCCTTTTATCGGTGAAACTTGTCTGCCACGTTTTCAGGAGCAGATTAAAAGTTGTCATGAGTTACTTGTAAACAGAACCGGTAAAGGAAATGATTTCCTGGGTTGGATTGATCTTCCCGCTCAGATCGACCAGGCTTTGATTGATCGGATCCAATCGGATGCGGTTAAAATCAGGAATATGGCCGAAGTTTTTGTGGTGATTGGGATCGGCGGATCCTACCTTGGATCACGGGCAGTGATTGAAGCATTGGGGAATCCATTTGAAGACTTGAAAAAAGATTCCGCCGCCCCCTATGTAATATTTGCAGGAGAGAATCTGAGTGAAGACTATCACAGTCATTTACTGGAACTGCTTGACCGTAAGGAGTATGCTGTGGCTGTGATTTCAAAATCGGGAACCACTACCGAGCCAGCTGTGGCTTTCAGGATTATCAGGCAACATATCGAGGCGAAATATGGAAAAGAGGGTGCAAGGCAACGGATCTTTGCCATCACGGATGCATCGCGGGGTGCCTTAAAACAACTTGCCGACAGTGAAGGGTATTCCAGCTATGTAATCCCCGACGATGTGGGAGGACGCTATTCGGTGCTTACACCTGTCGGGTTGCTGCCTATTGCCGTAGCGGGCTTTGATATCGGTGCGTTGGTGGAGGGGGCCGTTGTGATGCGCGACATAGCGCTTGAATCAGATAATTGTGAAGAAAACCCGTGTGCGCTCTATGCTGCTGTCCGCAACATATTATACCGGAACGGGAAATTTATAGAAATCCTGGTTGCCTATGAGCCCAATATGCTTTATGTTATCGAATGGTGGAAGCAGTTATATGGAGAAAGCGAGGGAAAAGAAAACAAGGGCATCTTTCCGGCCGGAGTAACCTTTACCAGCGACCTGCATTCTATGGGACAATATATCCAGGAGGGAATGCGAGTGTTATTTGAAACTGTGATCTCAATTGAAACTCCATCGAAAACACTTGTTGTCCCTGATGACCCGGAAAATCTTGACGGATTGAATTTTCTTTCGGGGAAAAGGTTCTCAGAGGTAAACCGCATGGCCGAACTTGGAACCATGCTGGCTCATGTGGATGGGGGCGTGCCGAATATCCGGATCATTCTCCCGGCGTTAAACGAACATTTCCTTGGCCAGCTGATCTATTTCTTTGAATTTTCCTGTGCATTGAGCGGGTACGCCCTGGGCATAAATCCCTTCGATCAGCCGGGAGTGGAGGCCTACAAGAAAAACATGTTCGCCTTACTTGGAAAACCCGGTTTTGAGAAAGAGACGGAGGAACTTCGCCGGAGGATCTGATTTCGTTAATTGTTCAACGTTCCGTATCTTGTATAGGGAATCTGGTATGCTTTTACGCGTCACGCGTCACTTGTCACGCGTCACTTGTCACTACCTTTTCAATGACCCCTGGAAAATACCGGTATTCGAGCTGATGTATTTTTCCGGCCAGGGATTCTGCCGTATCCTCCTCTGAAACAATACATGTGGCCTGGAAAATGATTTTCCCTTCGTCATAATGTTCATCCACATGATGGATCGTGATGCCTGATTCAGGATCACCTGCAGCAATTACAGCCTCATGAACCTTCATTCCGTACATGCCTTTGCCTCCATACTTAGGGAGGAGGGCGGGGTGGATATTGATGATGCTGCCGGGAAAAGCCGAAAGGAGGTTATCTGGAATAAGCCAGAGAAAACCAGCAAGAATCAGAAAATCGATCTGATACGCCCTGAGATGTTCCAGTACAAGGTTGGTTTGGTAAAACATGAACCGGTTGAAAACCACTGCCGGAACACCAAGGTTCGCGGCACGAATAAGAACGTAAGCATCAGGTTTGTTGCATAGGACCAGGTTTATGGTGACGGTTGGATGTCCTGAAAAATACTCGATAAGCCGTTGGGTGTTAGAACCGTTTCCGGATGCAAAAATTGCTAGTCGGGGCATGTTAAATAAGTTGATAGGTACAAAAATACGGATTTTCCAAATGTTAAAAATTCTTAAATTATGTTGGAGGGAAGAAAGAATATTCTTTTCTTTGCACACGTTAAACCAAAAAACCATTAACATGTCTGACATTGCAGCAAAAGTAAAAGCTATCATCGTTGATAAGCTTGGTGTAGATGAAAGTGAAGTTACAATTGAAGCTAGCTTCACCAATGATCTTGGCGCTGACTCTCTTGACACCGTTGAACTGATTATGGAATTCGAAAAAGAATTCGACATTGCCATCCCTGACGATCAGGCGGAAAAGATCAGTACCGTCGGCGAAGCCATTGCTTACATCGAGAATAACACCAAATAAGGTCGCCACCATGTTGGTGAAACCTGTTTTGGATGTTTCTCCCTAACTAATTTGATGAAATTTAACCCCGCACCCAGCGGGGTTATCCATTAACCAATGAACCTAAAATTGTAAAACGTGGAATTAAGGCGAGTTGTAGTAACTGGTCTTGGAGCGCTTACACCTATCGGGAATAATGTCCCCGATTATTGGAATGCTCTGATCAATGGTGTGAGTGGTGCGGGACCAATCACCCGGTTCGATGCTACTAAATTTAAAACCAAGATCGCTTGTGAGGTTAAAAACTTCAATGTAGAGAACTTTTTCGACCGTAAAGAGGCCAGAAAGTATGATCGTTGTTCTCACTTCGGAATAGTTTGTGCCGATGAGGCTTTCAGGGATTCTGGAATCAATCTGGCAACTACCGACCTTGAAAGGGTGGGTGTAATCTGGGCCTCCGGCATTGGTGGACTTGAAACATTCGCCAGTGAGGTGATCGCATTTGCATTGGGAGACGGAACGCCGCGTTTCAACCCATTTTTTATTCCAAAAATGATTTCCGATATCACGGCAGGTCACATTTCGATGAAGTATGGTTTCCATGGTCCTAATTTCGCTACTGTTTCTGCATGCGCATCCTCTGCAAATGCCCTCGTTGATGCCTTTAATTACATTCGGCTGGGCAAGGCCGATGTCTTTATTGCCGGTGGTTCTGAGGCGGCCATTACAGCAGTAGGGATGGGCGGATTCAATGCCATGCATGCCGTATCGACCCGGAATGATGATCCGTTAACTGCTTCAAGGCCATATGACAAGGACCGTGACGGTTTTGTGATGGGTGAAGGCGCCGGAGCGCTCGTTTTGGAGGAAATTGACCATGCAAGGGCACGAGGTGCAAAAATCTATGGCGAAATCATTGGAGGAGGCCTGTCAGCTGATGCATACCATATGACAGCTCCTCATCCTGAAGGACTAGGCGCCATTTTATCAATGCGTACAGCGCTGGCCGATGCCGGAATTCAAAAAGAGGTTATTGACCATATAAACACCCATGGAACTGCAACCCCTGCGGGGGACATTGCCGAACCAAAGGCTATTGTAGGATTGTTCGCTGACCACGCCTACAAGATGAATATCAATTCAACCAAATCGATGACCGGCCACCTGCTGGGCGCTGCCGGAGCAATTGAATCGATTGCCACGTTGCTTGCCGTGAAAAACGACATCATCCCACCTACCATTAATCACTTCACAGATGACCCGGAGATAGCGCCCTTGAACTTCACCTTCAATAAAGCGCAGAAACGGGTGGTGAATTATGCTTTGAGCAACACTTTTGGTTTTGGCGGCCATAATGCCTCTGTTGTCTTCACCAAATATAAGGTATAGTGCGCTTTGAGGTTCAAACCTTATAAACCGGTTTCTGCTGAGTTTTCATCCGATAAACAACTTAAACAGGCGATAAAAAGTATTCTTGGGTACAAACCCGGGAATATTTATTTATATCACCTGGCTTTTTTACATAAATCGGCCACACAGGAAACACACAACGGAATCAGAATCAATAATGAACGCCTCGAATTTCTGGGCGATGCAATCCTGGATGCTGTTGCCGCCGATTATCTTTTCAAAACATTTCCTACCAAAGATGAAGGGTTTCTCACCGAGATGAGGTCAAAACTCGTTAGCCGGGCTACCCTCAACAAACTTTCCCAAAAGATGGGAATTGACCAGCTGATACAACTAGATGGCTCTTCGTCGGGTACGTTTCGCTCCTTTAAGGGCGATGCATTCGAAGCCCTCATAGGAGCTATCTACCTTGACAAAGGTTACGATTTTACGCGAAAAATCATCCTTGAGCGGATTATCAGGTATTATTTCAACATGGATGAACTGGTAAATCAGGAGGTGAATTTCAAAAGTAAAATCATTGAATGGTCGCAGCGGGAAAAAAAGCAGGTTCAGTTTAATGTAGTTGATGAGGTTGGATCAGGATATAAAAAGCAGTACATTGTTGAACTCCAGGTGAATGGTGAAATCATTGCCCGCGGACAGGATTATTCTATAAAAGGGGCTGAGCAGAATGCAGCAGAAAAATCATGGCAAAAAATAAATGTCGAAAACATTGACCTTTAACCGCAGAATGGTTAACTTTGTTATGCAAAAATAAAGTGCCCGTCAATGGCCAAAAAAATTCTGATCGAAACCAGGTCAGAGCCTGCTCTCTTCACACTCTTTGGCATCTCATGCCATTTAAAGGATTACAGGCTCACCTTTCTGCTGAATAAAAAGCTGGATCTGGAATTTATAAAAATGGAGGATTTTGCTGCCTACTCCTTTTATTTTTGTCGGGATGACGATCATTTCAATGCCTATTTTTTGCTGGGGAATCGCGGGCAGGATACAATTCTTTTCCCTGGTCTTAAACAAACCGATTTTATCCTTCTGGTAGAGGGGCCGTTTAAAAAAATCCAGAAAGATAAATTGCTGGAAAATATCCGGAACATTCCAAACGTTCTAACTGCATTCGAGATACGCTTCGAAACAATTAAAAACCATGAAGCGGTACTTACCGATCTTGAGATTCATTTAATGAATATCCAAAAAGAGTCAAAGTTCAAATATTCACCATCAAAAAAACAGGAGGAATAGCCATGTTTGAAGAACTGAAAAAGTCAATTGACAAAGGTCTTGACTATGCATTTATGAATGCTGAAAAGCTTGCACAGGCTGCCAAAGACCTGGCTAAGGAAAACAAATTAACCAAGGAGGAGGCCAAAAAACTGTATGAGCACCTTTTAAAAAAGTCGGAAGAGGCCAAAAAGACGGTCGAAACTGATTTGAACCTATTGGTTCAAAACACCCTGAAAAAGATGAATATCCCTTCGAAAGAAGAGGTAAAGAAGCTGGAAGAGCGGATTAAAAAGCTGGAAGCGGAAAAAAAGACATCGGTTAAGGCAAAACCTGCACCGAAGGTGGTTAAACCCGCAAAGGCGCCAAAAGTGAAGTAACTCAATAATTTCGATCAGTTTTATTAAATCATATCCACGTGAAGATATCAAGTATTGGACTGGCCGTCCATGAACTTGGCCGCGCACGCGAGATCATTGGTATTGTTGTTAAGTATGGTCTGAGTGAATGGGTTACCACATCAGGATTTGGTAAGTTCTTTATCTCCAAGAAGAGGTTGCACCGCATTGAAAGATATAATCAATGGGAGCGGATCAGGATGGCGATTGAAGAAATGGGACCCACTTTCATCAAATTTGGTCAGATCCTTGCCGACCGGCCTGATATAATTCCTGTTGAACTGCAGGAAGAACTTCGAAAACTGCAGGACGAGGCCCAGCCCATGCCCGATGATCTTGCAATCATTGAAATCGAGAAGGAATTAGGTCGTCCGTTGAATGAGCTGTTCCGCGATTTCGACAGGAACCGGATTGCCTCGGCTTCCATTGCTCAGGCATACCGGGCGGTTCTGCTCAATGGCGAGGAAGTTTGCATTAAAATACAACGGCCGGGAATTGATAAAAAAATTGAACTCGACCTTCACCTGATGAATTTCTTCGCAAACAGGATGCAGCACAACAATCCTGAAATGGAAGCGATAAACCTGAAGGGCGTGGTAAGGGAATTCGGAAAAACCATTAAAAAAGAACTCGACTTCCGTCACGAAGCCGGCAACGTAATACGATTTGGCCATTGTTTTGAAAACGATCCCGACATCAAGGTTCCCAGAGTATACAGTCATTATACCACCAGGAAAATTTTGATTGAAGAATGGATACAAGGGATCAAGGTACGTGATCTTGAAACCCTTTTAAGATCAGGAAATGATCCGAAAATAATTGCAAAAAAAGGCGCCAGGCTCGTTTTTGACCAGATCTTTACCCATGGTTTTTTCCACGCTGACCCGCATCCGGGAAACATTTTCGTGCTGGAAAACAATGTAGTGTCATTCATCGATTTCGGGATGATGGGAACACTGCATCCCGATCATCTCAGATTCCTGGGAAAATATTTACTTGGCTACCTCGATCGCGATGCATACAACATGACCGAAGCGCTGGTGCTGTTGTCGGGCAAGCGCAACTTTAACCGTTTCAAAGATCTGGAGTTCAGGATCAGCGATATGCTTGCCCATTACAAATACATGAGCATCGAGGAAATGGATTTCTCAAAGATTCTTAATGAATCGATCGATATTCTTGTTAATTTCGGACTTCGTATTCCATCTGATATTTACCTGCTGATCAAATCCCTGATGGCCATTGAACGGGTGGCTGTCATGCTGGATCCGGGCATTGATTTCGCACACGAAATGCGTCCTTTTGCCGTTGATCTCATTGCCCGCCAGTTCAGTCCAAAGCAAATCTCACGGGAAATCTTCGACTCACTAAAGGAATATTACAGGCTGATCAAAGAACTCCCAGCCGATCTTAATGAGATCATTTACGATATTAAAGACGGAAAATTTAAAACCCAGATAGAGGTCAAGGGGCTGGAACCCCTTATTAATCATATCGACGGCGCAAGCACCAGGATGGCTGTTGCAATTGTTTTGGCCGCATTGATTATCGGAGGTTCAATAATATCCCAATTCGATCAGACCCGTATGCTGGGCGCCATCGTTTTCGGACTTGCAGGAATTCTTGGGTTTTTTTTACTGATAACGTTGTTCCGGAGGAATAAATTTTAGGTAGCGAGGTAGCGAGGTAGCGAAAAGTGAGGTAGTGAAATAGTGAACTGTGAAATGAGCTGACAATACCAGTTTTTTGCCGTTTCACTACCTCGCTACCTCGCTACCCCGCTACTTTTAAAACGTTCCCGTAAACTG
>CAISJJ010000210.1 GCA_903885595.1 uncultured Bacteroidales bacterium | reverse complement strand
TCTTTCAATAGCCAATAAAGTTTCGCTGCCATCTGAATGGTTCTTTCACGCAGATGGTCGTTAAATTTTGATTTGTCCTGATTTTCCATTGTGTCCATACTTTTTTATGGTTAATCAGGGTTGTGGCGTAAAAGTGAAGGGGGTGTTGATAAGTTGTTTGAATGTGTGAGAAGTGAAATGTCAATGTCTGAAATGTGAAATGTGAAATGTGAAATCCGAAATTCCCTTCCCCCCAGAAATTTCTCTTGATCCGATTTGATCGCGGATGAGTCTGGGAGGGATTATGTGAAAAAGATGGCGTGAAATATTCCCACCATTTTTTTATGGTTTAAAACCAACTTTTTTGTCATAACTTCGTATTTGATAAAAAAAAATTCCCATGAAAAAATTGGACTTCACATTTTTAACAAACAAATTGTTTCTGTCCGGACTGATTACAGGGATTGTAATCTCTGCGTTTGCTTTCACCCTGATCATGATGCCAAAGTATACGGCTCAGGAAAAAGAGAAGATCAAAGGTACCATGGCCGGAGCCACCTATGTGCCCGCGGTAGGCGAAATAGGCACAATACAGAGTGTCGGCAATCAATGTAATGATGATTACAGTGATGTTATTTTTAACAATGACCCCAACCATACCGTGATCCGGTGTCATTCAGCTCCGGCCACATCTGGCATGCAGGTGGCGGTTATATTAGTTAACGGCGGGGAATTCTGTTCCGGGGGTGGCATTATTGTGTCCGTGATCCCTGTTGGTAATTGAGTTCCGGAAATCCACGCGTGCCAGATATTGGTTGTTTAGATCGACCGGTACAAAGAACTTTTGGCCGAACCGTTCTCCTCATCAAACATCCTGATAAAAAAATTCAGACTTTTCAGGTTTCTGCTGACGGCTGCAATATAATCGTCCACAGGATCATCATCGTCACCCACTCATTCCTGGACCCATCAACACCGTTTGTTGCCAAATTTGAATAAATACACCTGCTCAATATGTTGTCCCTTGATTTTTTTTGAAGCCATCCTCCGGGGTGGTTTTTTTTGAACAGAACAGCAGATACCGCATAAGCAACCTCCGTCTTAAGAGAGATCAGAAGAAGGATGAAATTAACAAGGAAACAGAAGATACTGCATAAGCAACCTCAGGATGGAACGGTCTTTCAAAGCATATCTGCTTAAAGTGTTGCATCGAGTGACAGCCGTAGTTGCGGTGCAGTATCTTCTGTTGACAAGAACTCGAGTGACAGCCGCAGTTGCGGTGCAGTATCTGCTGTTAACAAGAACTCGAGTGACGGCCGTAGTTGCGATGCAGTATCTGCATTTGACAAGAACTCCAACAACATGGCTGCTTTTATATTACGGCTTTTAAGGGTCAATCATCCTCGTACCTGAACGTCAGGCATCGGATCACGCCAAAGATACCCGCAATGAGTCCGGCAAAGAAAATACCTCCAATGACCCACGCAAGATCTTCAGCCCCATGACCAGGTAGTTTTCCGACATCCACCATGTTTAAAAAAAAACTGGGATTCATAATGCAGAGTAACAGCAACGCAAGAAATACCGGGATGGTCATTGCATAATAACTTGCTTTGGACCAGGGATGCAGCAGCGCATAAAAAAACAGGACAAACCCGGCAAAATTCGTAAAGGCAAACACTGGATAACCTTTTAAGAAAATGAGCCCGGAAATTGAAAAGACAATAACTGCGAAGGCAATAAACAAAAGGATCCTTGCTTTCTTTAGCCGTCCAGCATCGGGCCTTGAAAAGAATTTTGTTTTCATATTCCATGGATTTTATATCAAAATTAGTGCATAACCAGCCCGAAGTCAAATTTTATAATGCCAATCAGCGTTATTTCGAATTAACCAGGTTGACATTGTATGTAAAGGAAAATCCCCAGCCAAACATGGTCGAGGTTGCTGCTGAATGCGAAGCCCAGGTTTCCTCCAACGAACCAGGTCGGATCCGCGTCATGACCAGGGATAAACATCTGCATTCCCCGGAGCAACATTGAATTCAACATGCTTCCTGTAATGCAGTGAAATGATGAACCGGATACTTGAATGTCATTCAACATCCTGACTCCCTCGTAAATTCATCCGTGAAGAGACAACCGGGCAGTTGTGTGCCCAAAATCATCGCCAAACGCCCCTTTTCATTTTCACCGGTTTTTTTCTGTTTTCTATCGGGAGCTTCGGCCCCTCAATCGAAAATGCATCGACCACCCCTCAATTCCGTTGTATTTTTGCTTCATCAACATTTCAAACAAAAAAAATGAAAACAAAATCAACCATCATCGCCGCGATTCTCACAATCACAACCACCATACTTTTCGCCGAAAACGACATAGTTTCAAATAGGATTGCAAACGAAAATACTTCAGCCTCCTTGGCAGCAATCGCCCCTGTCACACCCATCGAAGCCACATTCGAAGAAGTCAGCACAGTCATTATTGATTTTGCCACCCTGGCCCCTTCAATGCCATTGGAAGCCGATTTCAGTGATGCCATCCCTGTTATCCCCACTGAAGCCTCATTTGAAGATGTATGTACGAGTATTATTGATCTTGCCATCCTGGCTCCCTCATTGCCACTGGAAGCCGATTTCAGTGATGCAGCCCCTGCTGCAAACATTGATATGACAATCCTTGCCCCGGCAGCTCCTGTCGAAGCCGATTTTAATGATTCCGTTGAAATATCAGTTGATATCAACGCTCTGGCCCCCTCAACACCGTTCGTTGCTGAATTTGAATAAACACAACTGCTCAATATACCTCCCTTGATTTTTTAAAGCCATCCCCCGGGATGGTTTTTTGTTTTGAACAAAACAGCAGATATTACATAAGCAACCTCAGGCAAGAACGGTCCCGCAAAGCATACCTCCAAGAAGTGCTGTATCGAATGACAGCCGTAGTTGCGTTTCAGTATATGTTGTTTTCTGCGAAATCGGGAAACAGCCGTGATGGCGTTTCAGTATTTGCTGTGTCCTAAAAAATCAAATAATAGGTGTTGGAAGAGTCCTTTTGGAGCACAATTGAAAAATGACCAAAAAAGCCTCTTACTTTCCTGCTTTTATGTCATATCTTTACAATACAGTTCATGACAGGAACCACTTACAATGAAGTACTTGTCGGAAACCTGTTGTTTTTGATCGAATATTATGGGGACGAAAACCATAATCATAATTTGCTCCGCATCTCTATTTGGAATATTATTAATGCTACCAAATAGTTGCAAAAAGAATGAAGACAAAATCAACCCGGCAATTCCAGAGTTGACAACTGCTGTTCCAATCAATGTCACACAAACTTCAGCTATATGTGGCGGCAACGTAACCTCCCAGGGAAATACCTCTGTCACCAGCCGCGGCGTTTGTTGGCGAACGACTCGAAATCCAACCATACTTGACGCAAAGACCACCGACGGATCAGGTCCGGGTGATTTCACAAGCTACATTACCGGGCTTTCTGCAAAAACAACCTATTATATCCGGGCCTATGCCATCAACAACGCTGGTCCTGGTTACGGGAACCAGGTCACCTTTACCACGGCCGGCGGATCAGGCGGCGACCCCTGCTCCGGCCTGACCTCCATCACCGATATACGTGATGGACAAGTTTATCCCACCGTTCAAATCGGAAGCCAGTGCTGGCTGCAAAAAAATCTGAATTACGAGACCAGCGTTAGTTGGTGCTACGCGTATAATACCTCAAATTGCGACAAATATGGCAGGTTGTACGACTGGAATACCGCACTTATGGTTTGTCCTCCAGGCTGGCATTTGCCAGATGATTCGGAATGGACGGTACTGACAGATTTTCTTGGCGGAGAATATATGGCCGGAGGAAAAATGAAATCAGACAGTGGTTGGAATTATAATGGAAACGGAGCAAACAGCAGTGGATTCAATGCGCTGCCGGGCGGTAATTCTTACCGCGGTAGCTCATTCAACGGGCTTAAAAGCAGGGCGTACTTCTGGACTTCGACGGAAACCTCATCAATAACTGCTTGGAACCGGCACCTCTACGCTGAACGCGATGATTTGCCATGTGACAACTACCTGAAGACACACGGTTTTTCGGTCCGCTGCATTAAAGATTGACATTGCCCCCAAACCCACACTAAACAACCGGAAAAGGCAATTCTATCCCACGGTTGAACATTCATTATTGAGCCTACTCCGAAAAGGCAATTTAACGGAAAACCGGACACTGAGCGAAGTCGAAGTGTCCTTATTATCAGGTTTTTGCATCCTTCGACTCCGCTCAGGATCCAATTGATCTGACTTTTCAGAGTAGGCTCATTATTCAAATGCACAATGTACCCGTTCACCAGGTTCCAGATCGGAAAATTACGGGGGGCCGATGGAGCGACTGCTGTATTCCTGAAAAGAATCCATTCAACCACCAACATAACAGTCGCCCCACAAGTAACCTCAGGCTGGCGCAGTGCTATAGAATCCATTCAACCACCAACTTATCGCATGGTGCTCATCTCATCAGGATTATTTTCCTCACTGCGCTCTGTGAATTAAAACTAAGCCTGACAAGATAAACACCCGATGGCAACTGACTGGCATCAAGATCAAACCTATGGGAACCGGCCGGTAGTTTCTGGTTTGCCAGTACCCTTACCTCTTTTCCCGTCAAGTCGGTAACTATCAATCGCACAACACCTGTTTCCGGTATACAGAATGGAATAGTCGTCTGATTGCTGAAAGGGTTGGGCAGGTTCTGGAACAGCTGTAACTGCCAGGGGAATAGCGCAGTTTCAGCTACACCCGTCGCATGGGCAAGCTGCTGTTTTAAAAATTCATTTTTCAGCCTCAGCTCCTCCTTCGTCATGCCGGGAACACTTACATTATCGCGAACCTCGCCGGTGGCATAATCATCCAGGTTGATCAGTTCAATCGGATCACTTGTAAGGCAGTACAGTTCCCATTCATCCTTTTCAATTCCGTTTGGATCCACATACTGGGCGATCTTCCAGTCGCCGGTGCAAAACGCCCTTATGTTGTTGGGCTGCCGAACGGTACCTTGCACGAGTGGGAATCCCAGATCGATCGTTGAATCAACCCGGTTAAGAAATAAATTGTACTGCCCGGTTTTATTCGTGTCCAGGTATTCTGTGATCATATCACTGGTCATAAACAGAACGCCTGATCGCGGTTTTCCGTCAGGCCCGATGATGGGGCCGGTGTTGGTGCCCATGATATACGTCGAAAGATCAGCCCCGGCAAAGCGGGCCGAAGGTGTATGACCGGGAATGATTCCCGCGATGCCTGCAAGTGAATCAGGATTGAATCCCGCCAGTCCGAGCAGGGTGGGCGCCAGGTCAATTGAGCTTGTGGGTTGCAGGATTTCCCTAACCTGATGTTGGTTTGCATTGACAAGCGGAGAGGAGATGACCATCGGTACCCTGATCGATTCTTCATAGGCGTTATACCACTTCTGGATCATGCCGCCGTGCGCTGCCGTCATGTCCCCATGATCGGAAAGGAAAACAACGATGGTATTGTCCCTAAGCCCGCTGCTGTCAAGGGCCTGCAGTATCCTGCGGATTTGCAGATCGGCTAAATACTGGCAATAGAAATAAAACTGTACATATCTTTGGGACCAGCCGGCTGAATCGGTCCCCTGCAGTTGAAAAGGATGCGGTGATCTGATGTCCTGATGGTTATTGATAAAATTATAATCAGTATTTGCACCCCACGCCAGACCCCATTTAAGGGAGTAGTCCTGCTGGCAGCGCGGCTTGTCGGCCAATGATTCCGCATAGGTCGGTGGCAGCGAACTGTTTTCCTGCGGGAATCCTTCCGGGTTTAGGTCGACCCTGATGTTTTTATAAACCTGCTGTCCGTTTTCATATGTAGGCACAGTTCCCCAGAGGCTTATGTCCCCGATGGTGGGAATAATAAGTGGAGGTGGATAATGAACCCAGGGGACGACCCCATTGGTGTCGGGTACCTGCCAGTTCATCGGCCATGCACTCACATCATGCGGATTTACCACTGAGGCCACCGTTAACCATGGGACCGAACCGGGGTCATTGCCTTTTTTATTCAGAAAATCCTCAACATTGTCGGCGAACACAACATCCCGGTACACCCCAAGATTGTCGGCCGTTCCGCCATGAGGTTCGGGATATGAGCTCTCCCACTCCGAAAACCCCCAGGGCTCGAGATAATCCGGAGGCTTTGCCTCCGACACATGCCATTTACCGAAATAGTGAGTTGAGTAACCCACACTTCGGAACCAGTCTCCAATGGTGGGTGTACCGATGGAGTCAAGGAAAGGTACATCATCGGCCGATTTGAAGAGCCCGTCCGTTTGGGTCACCTCCGTAACTATTGGATACTGACCGGTCATGATACAGGACCTGCTTGGTACCGATGCGGCAGAAGCGGTGTAATGCTTTTTCAAGACAACTGCGTTTTGTTGCATGCGCAGGAATCCCGGGAAAAACCGGGCATATGAATTTCCTGCAGAAGGCGGGCTGAAACCCAGGATCTCCTTTAAATCCTGTACCGCACCCTCACTGGGACTGTATCCCTCGGGCGGAGTCTGCATCTGGTCAACCATGATCAGAAGAATGTTTGGATGTGCCGGATTCCGGGCAGGAGGTATTTCACGATATCCAATGAGTGCTGCAACAGCAAGCAACGTGGGAGGAAGGGCGATGTATCTTCCTGGAATTTTTCTCATAAGCCTGATCTTAATAATCTTTGCTTTATTCGAAATGGTAAACAAAGATGCAGAAAAAAAATGAACCAACCGGTAGGGTCACGCCGATGATCCCAGGTTTATTGAAAATCAGCGTTGCATGTCAAAACTAAAATCAACCTCAATCCCTGACAGGTTCAAGAGTAACTCTAATCAACCAAGGAAACAACAGATACCACAAAAGCAAGCTTAGTCTGAAGCGGTCTGTATGAAAAGGTAAAAATACTGACAACATCGGGCGACAGTCGCAGTTGCGTTGTGGTATCTGTTGTGAACCTGAATAACTGGGCAACAGCCGCAGCATCGCTGAGGCGATGGTTATGAAACGATTTAAGATATTTTACATTTATTACCGGTCATCACCTGCATACCCGAAGGGGCCGTGATCAGCCTGACCTCTGCCAACCCGGCATCCAGCATCCATTCACGGAGTTCCAGTTCGGTATAGGTGTCGCCGTGTTTGGTTCCCGCCAACATATTAAGCGTGAACATAGCCCCGGCGAACGGTTCCGTCCGGTCATCATTCATTACATGATCAATGATGACAAGCTGACCACCCTCCTTCAGCGCCGCCGCCCCTTTCCTTATCAGAAGTCTGTTCTCAGCAGGATCGTTGATATGAATGATGGCCGACATCAGCACCAGGTCAAACCCGTTTCCAAGATCATCGTGAAGGTAATCACCCTTGAGCGTGGCGACAACCCCGTTGAATCCCGCTTTGTCAATATATTTCTGCGTGACCGGCACTACGTTGGGAAGATCGAAGATCACACCCGTGATAGCCGGGTTTCTTTCAATGAAGGCAAACGTAAAGGCACCGGAACCACCACCTACATCAAGGACACGAAAGGTCGTTGACAGATCAAGAAGGGCTGCCAGCTCTTTTCCCTGGGCAATTCCCCTGGCATGCATGGCCGCAATAAAAGGTTCAATCCATGCATCACCGCGATGGTTAATGTCGTTCTGAACGATGTCGGCAACAGAGTGCCCTGCCCTCACAGCATCGGTCAGTGTATTCCAGGTTTTCCATAAACTCACCGAATGACCCAGTCCTTCCAAAAAGGAAGGAGCAGCATGCACGAGAAATTTTTCAGAAAAACCAGAATTGAAGAAACTCCCATTTTTCAAATGCACAAGCCCGGTCCCTGTCAATGCATTCAGAAGGCGGTCGGTGGCCCTTGGATCAGTGCCCATTTTCCCGGCCAGTGCCGAAGAAGTCAAACTCGTTCCCGAAAGATGATCAAAAATTCCAAGTTCAAAAGCAGTCAGTATCAGGCGGCTCATCCTGAAGGCATTGACCGTTTCCATCAGATCAGCCGGCGTTGTAATTTTTTGCATAACGTATTATTCAGGTTTTAACATTTTAGAGATCGATCAATGTTTTTCCGTTGGTATCCAAATTAAAAAAATCAAGCTTTTTCCGTGCAATTAAACATCCAGTGAATGCCGTACTTATCGGTACAAATTCCGTAATAAGCACCCCAGAACATATCCTGCATTTCCATTGTGACCCGGCCGCCTGCAGATAATGCATCAAAAAGTTTTTTGGTCTCCGACCTTAAATCCGGTTCAAGATTAATAAAGATATTATTCCCGAATTGACGTTGAATCCCATCGATTCAGGTGCATCCGAACCCATTAAAATATGACCACCAGGAAGGACCAGTTCAATATGCATAATCAGGTTTTTATCCTCCTCAGCCATGGCAGGCATTCCATCAGTCGCAGGGATATCACTGAACCGAGCAACACCGCCACCGGTGAAATCTCCGCCAAAAATGGATCTGTAAAAAGTAAATGCTTCCCAGGAATTCCGTTTAAAGTTCACATAAGTGCTTGTTCGTGCCATGATTTTATTGCTTTAGATTACAAAACTACATAGATTCATTCTAAATTGATCTTTTTTCTCAGAATTATTTTATGTGTTACAACTCCCGTGTAAAATATCAGTCCCCACAAAAGCAACCTCAGGCTTTGGCAGCTTCAGGAAGAACTAAAAATAACGGATCAATCGGAAAAGTTACCATGGAAACAACAGATACCACAAAAGCAACCTCAGGCTGAAGCGGTCTTTATGAAAAGGTGAATATTCTGAAAACATCTAGCGACAGCCGCAGTTGCGTTGTGGTGTCTGTTGTGAACCTGAAAACCTGAGTAACAGCCGCAGTTGCGGTGTGACGACTGATGTTTGGCATTTATGCCCTTTATTTCGGCCTCAACCCTTCAATAAATGAAGCATCGGCCCAATATGTAACCCCCAGCCTCCCCGTAAAAAAGAAATATTTTCCATCGGCAGTAACCCTTGGATTCAGGGCATATTCAAATTTCAGGTAGTTACTTAAATTGATGGTTTCACCCCATGCACCATCCGGTTTCCTGAAACAGATACAGAGCTGATAGGTATAATACGGGACCTGCCTTGAGAAAATGAGATAGCTGCCATCCGACGCGATAAAAGGAGAAAAATTCCCGGATTTGTTATTAATGGTACTGTCAAGTTTTTCAGGTTTGATATATTCTCCGTTAATATATTCCGAACAATAAATATGACCTCCTGCCCCGAAGTAAAGATTGCCTTTAAGATCAGATGAAAGCTGCCAATGCATGCCCTCAATTGAATTTATAATTTCCGGTAATTTCTTTGGTTCCGACCATCCATCTGCAGTCTTATCCATAACCCATATTTTTTCCACATAGGGAAAAACCAATTCCTTTGTTGTCACAGGTCGCTGGGAAAGAAAAAACAGTTTCTGCCCGTCAGGAGTGATAAACGGAACATCATCCCCCTGGATTTCAGCTGAAAATGGAGCATTTCCGGGCGTGGTCCACTGGTCATTGATCCTTGTTGATCCTATAATGGCAGTATTCGGATCCCAGTTGGCTTTCCAGAAAGCCTCCTTTCCATCAGGTGAAAAAGTATAAATACCATGCAAGCCTTTTTGAATATCGGGAAGGGGAGGAATAAATGGCTCAGGTGTCATGCCATGAAGCTTTTGCCCGAAATAATCCCCGGATAAAACCAAAGGCTTTACACCTGTTTGATCGGCCCCAAGTGAAATTAAATAATCAGCCACATCGGTCTTTTTCTTTTCAGTTGCAAGCATGCAGGGTGTCTTTCCGTCGATGGTAAGGGCGTTCTTGTCTGAACCATTCAGAACAAGCAGTTTAACAACTGCCAGGTTTCCCCCGTATGCCGCAGTATGAAGCGCAGTCCATCCAAATATGTCAGTATTTTTAATTGGCGCTCCAAGCTTAATTAACCTACCCATCAATGCAGTCGAATTACTTTGGGCAGCAAAATGGGCCAGCGTCATCTTCATGTTGTTTTCGTAACGGATGTTTAATCCTTGCTGCAGGTATTTTTCCAGGCACTTCAGGCTTCCGCCCTGCAAACCAAATTCAATGGTACGCATAGCGCCATACGTTCCTGTCTCAGGCAGCTTTGCACCCCGGTCAAGCAAATAATCGAAAACACTCCTGTCCTCCATCTCCACCGCATAAAAAATTGCGGTTCGTCCATCAGGGGTTGTGTAATTTATATTTGCCCCTTTTTCGACAAGTAATTTTGAAACCTTAATCCCAGCCATGAAGAGTGGTGTTTGAAAATCCTCTCTTAGTGCGTTAATATCCGCCCCATGTTCAATCAGGTAGGCCGCTATCTCTTCATTATCTTTTTGAGCCGCAATATGCAGTGGGCTTGATAAAAACCAGCCTGTTCCTACTGCTTTTAACTTTACACACCTGGGATCTTTTTCTACTAACTCTTTTACTTCCGCAAGATTTTCTTTCATTACAGCACGAAAAATATTCTGCGCCGGTATTCCTGCTGCTGCAAACAGAAACGCAGTCATAAGCAGGCAGAATGTAAAAGTTTTTATTTTACTTCCTTTTTTCACTTTTAATCTTTTCATCAGAATATGAAGATACCAGGTATCGGGGAAAGTTCAAAATGAAATCGGAGATTTGTTTAAAAATATCTGTCACCAGCCGGACACATTAAGGTTTTTGCCTTCTCACGTACACTGAAAAGGCAACTTGTTTTGAAGCAGAAGTTTGTTATTGGCTCATGCTTTCCAACGTACGTTTGATCCCGTCTTTGGGAGATGTGGCATAAATACCAAATCGTTTCTCGAATTTGCTGCTGTCAAAGATGTAATCATTCTCATATTGATATACCATCTCCGGGAATTCTTTCATCATGGGAATAAACAGGCCCGCCGCATGCAACATCCAGGTTGGTACTGTTTGAACTTTAGGTTCCTTGTTAAGTTCTTTGGCAATTAACCCAATCCAATCAAAGTTGGTTATTTTTTCTTTGGTTGTTGGAACATGCCATACCTGGTTATAGGCATCTGCAGTATTTCCCAGAATTGCGGTTGCTTTTGCTGCGTCAGGAGTATAGGTATAGGTATGAATTTTCGAGATGTCTCCAAAGGCCTGGGCTTTCTTCCCTTTCCTCAAATTATCAATAACCATAATGGATAGCGCACTGTTCCTGTTATCGGGCCCATAAAAATCAGCTGCCCTGGAAATCAGTGCTTTAAGATTATTTTGTTCCACTTCGTTTAAAATTATTTCCAGGACTTTTGCCCTGACTTTTCCTTTTTCACTGGGTGGCATTATTGGCGAGGCCTCTGTCATGAAAGGAATGGCGGTTTTGGCATACATATAGACATTGTCAAAGAAAACCAGCTTTGCATCGTATTTCCTGCATGCTTTTACCACCTCCCGGATGAATGAGGGCCAGGTTTTTTGCCAGACTTTTGTCCTGTATTCAAACCCGACTGTCACATAAACTATTTCGCTTCCGGCGATAACCTTGTCGATCTGGCTGAGATCATTAACGTCGGCAGGAAATAATTCATCTGTATCATTAACCTTTTTCGGATTTCTGCTTACCAGGCGGATTTTCCCTGTATAACTTTTTAGCTCCCTGGCGAGAGGAATGCCAATGGCTCCTCCTGAGCCTAATATTGTTTGTACCATAGATTTTACTTTTAGTTAAACCCAGATGAGGGATTCTGCTATAAAATTACTTAATCTTTATGGAATTTTCATTATTCCGGTGGTTAAAGAAATCCAGGAGCTAACAGCGAAAGTTGAACAACTCACAAAAGAGATTGCGACACTGAAGGGGAAGTGACAGCATGGCTTACACAGCGGTGACTGATGTTGGCAAGAATCAGTTCCAGTAATGTCCCAGCACAATGTAATAGGCAAACTGGTCGGGCCCAACCGCGAGATCAACCCCCATCCTCATCCGGAAGATCCTGGAGAGAAGGTAACGGAAACCCGCTCCACCGGCAACATGCCAGGTTGGATCCTCCAGGTACTTCGAACTGCTGAAAGTCTTCCCAACCCCGGCAAACCCGAGAACACTCCACCGGAGCGTAACATCAAAACGCTGCTCCGTCTCGAGCTGCAGCACCTGGTCCCCCTGGTAAACCATGGCCCCGATGCCCCTCATTTTGATGTAGGGAAGCAGGTAGAAAGGAGCATTACCGCCGACCCACTGCCAGTCGGCCCTCAACCCGCATACCCACCACTTAACTGGTCGCATAAACCCGTTGATAAAGACCTCGCTTTTCTCGTAGTCAAAATCACTGACAGTCCAGTTCCGGCCGATGCCAAACGAAGCTTTGGTCCTGATTCCCTTGTCGGGGGTGAAAATGGTGTTGCGTGAATCCCATTCAAGATACAATCCGAGCAACCCGGAATTTTTCGTCATGCCGGGTTTCTGGTTGAACATCGAATCGGGGATGTTCTCAAACTCCGTTGAAGTAGTTATGTTGGAAAAAGTATAGTTGAGTCCTGCGAAAAGTTTGTTCCGGAATAGGTTTTCGCTCACATCCAGAACCCCAAGGATAGTTTTGAGCTTGAACAGCACCTCCTTTTCCCCCAGGTGCGTGAAATTCCTGTAAAAATTGATGTTGATGTCGGCATAGGCAGCAACAATGTTGTACCGCATGCCGATCTTTGGGAAGCTACCCTGCCTCATTCCCCCAACACCCCAGGTGTTGTTAAGGGTCCACATGCCAGCTACTCCCGTGATGTCGGGGAAATGGAATTGCTCTCCTTTCTTTGCAGTTTTCTTCGGACTGATAAACACAAGAGCCATGGCCAAACCGAAACTGCCGAGAGATGGTTCGCTGATGATCACCGGCCATGGCACAAATCCGTGCATGTTGATGAGGTAATCGCTCAGGTCAAGTTTCTGGTCCAGCGTATCTTTCAGGTTGAGCTTTGCCTTTGGAGCCTTGACCGTTGGCTTGACCGTATCCTGAACCGGGATTGGGTCATGAATATTGGACGTATGCTGCTTCAGTGATTGATTTTCAATATATCCTGCGACCGGAATCTGGCCACCTGGCTGGTCTTGTGGCTGGCATTGTATTTTGGCCTGGGTTTGAGCCAGGTTTTTTGATTCATCCTGAATTTGGGTCTGGTCAAGGCTCCTGGGCTGATCGGAGATTTGAACCTGGCTCTTTGAAAAATTCTGAGCTTGCAATCGCAGGCTCAGTAACATTCCCATTATCAAAGGGAATAGCAGGATGTAGCGGTTTCCGAAGTTTCTGTGAAAGTTCATGATACTGGCGTATTTGGTTTTATATTAATTCGTTAGGCGCCGGTTGATAAGCCGAAATGGATAGGTCTCCAATGTATGTAATTTGCTGCTGTTGGGCGAAAGTTACAACATTTTCCGGTAAACCGATTGAACAAACCTACAATTATTTTATATTTCCGGCGCCTTCATTTACATTCCTCAAACACCTGACCGAGAAACCGAACCGCTTGTCATGAAAGTTGCGCATCACCTCCTCGAACGAATAGATTATGCTGCGGTACCAGGCGGTCGTTGTACCGTATTCGTTACTGCTCCACCAGAATCCGTTGCTGCCTGCAATGAAGTAACGGCCGCTGCTGAGGTGCTCACCGCAAGGGAGGGCAGCGAAACCGATTGCGTCAGTACCATTGCGGCCTGATCTCCACCCCGAAGTTGACTTAAGCCGCTGCGCGGCATCGTATCCCCTGAGCCCCCGGTTATCCCAAACCGAATCGCCGGGATCGTAACGGGAATCAGCACAACCCTCCAGAAACTTCCACTCCTCATCAGTAGGAACCCGCCATCCACCAGGGCAAAGATTACCCGTGTTTACCGCGTACCAGTTGTAAAGTGCCCCGCAGGTATCGGCCATGCCTTCATTGTCGTTGTAGAAACAATAAGCATCACTGCTTAATCGCGACCAGGCTGTGTCTCCCGTAATTTTGGGGATTTTTGCACCATTGTTGTACGTGGTGGTTTTCAGGTTCTCTGCCATCCACTCGTACCTGCCAATTATAACAGTCTGGTAAACATTGCCATCAATATCGGTAACACTGCCCCTGTCCGGAACCTGCGCCTCGAGTGACGCAAAACATAGTAGAAGGAATGAAAAAAATATTGTCGGTTTAATCATGGCTGTTGCACTGTTAAACATCATTCAATTTTGGTTATTATAAAATTAGCAGCATCGACCCATTCCAGTATTATCAATTTACCCTGAAAAGAGGACCCCCTTTATATTAAAACCGCAAAACAATCAACAGGGCAAATATCCTGATGATAAAATTACAAAATTGTTTACATTGCTGAGATAACATCAGTCGCCATATAAACAGCCTCAGCATGACCTGATCTGAATCCGAGGGAACATCTGATCTGTCACACATCAGTCACCACATAAGCAGCCTCAGGCTGGCGCGGTCTCAATCAGAGGGAGTATGTAAAATCGAAAATCGAGCAACAGCCGCAGCTGCGATGAGGTGACTGATATGTGACAAGATACAGCAACTGCCCTAATGCTCCAATGAATGTACCACCACCCCTTCCGGCTTCCTGAACTTCCACCGCTTGTGCGACCACAGCCAGTAATCAGGCCGGGCTCTTATCGACTCCTGCAGGTGTTTCATAAAGGCTATCACAACAGCCCCCTCTGGCAGATCGGCAGGATTTTCTGAAATCAGCACGGTGCGAAAAGTGTAATATCCCCTCTTTACGATCCGGATGTCGATATAAACAACCGATATGTTGAATTTGCGGGCCAGCGCCTCATAACCCTGGTGGCATGGCGTATCCTGGTTGAGAAAGCGAACCCACAGGCAGTTCTGCAAATCGAACGGACGCTGGTCGACTCCGAAAATGTAACCCAACGCCTTATCCCGGTGCTCGATCATATACCGCAGGGTCTTCTTTACCGACAGCAGATCCATGTTGTACATCCCCCGGGTTTTCCTGTGATATTGTTCCACATAAGGATTGGTGAAAGGACTGTACACGATGATCAGCGGGTGCATCATCTGCTTTCCGAGAACCTTCCCCCATTCCTGGTTCCCATAATGACCACCTATGAACATCACACTCCGGCCCTTCTCAAAGAGGGCATCGGTCAATTCCGGATTTATCGCCCTGAACCTTTTCATCAGTGCAGGAACAGGCATGGTGTAGCCCTTGATGGTCTCAGTGAGAAGATCGCAAAAATAACGAAAGAATTTACGCGACAGCTCTTCAATATCAGGATCAGGTTTATCCGGGAACGAATTTCTCAGGTTATTGTAAACCACTTCCCTGCGATATCGGATCACATAAAAAGCAAGAAAATAAAAAAATCGCGAGACAGCCTGCACCAATACAACCGGCATAAAGCGGAAGAGCTGTATAAAAAACCAGCTTACGCAAAAAACCAGGTAGTTTATGACTGCTTTTTGTCTCATCAAATTTTTCAACTTATCTGTTGGAGCCTGCTCTAAAAAGTCAAATCTTTACTTTTACTGCCTCCTGTATTCAGGTATTACGGGCAATCCGCACCTGCCTGAGCAGATCCATCGCTGCGAAATACCCCGAATAAATGGCCCCTGAAAATCCACCGCCAAATTTATCCCAGGCAGAAGCAATAAAGAGGTTGTCAACCGGGCTGATTCTCTGCTTTGACCTGGGTCCCGGCAACTGTGCAAACCCATAAACAGCTCCGTCTGTATTGAGGGTGTACCGTTCAATGGTGCGGGCAGTGGCTGCACCATGCCATACCAGGTGGCGGTTTAAACCGGGTATCCTTTGTTCCAGCCGAGAAAGGAACGACCGGGCAATTTCCTCCTTTCGCCGCTCATACGCCGCCTGGTTCATGCCATCCCAATCCGAAAGATAATCTTCGGCCACCAGTGCGGCAACACTTTTCCCTTCAGGTGCAAGACCCGATTCAATATGACTGTAATCGGTCAGTACAAAGGTCTTGTTTTCAAAAGCGCCCTGGCTGTTGGGTCCAATGTCCTTTGGCGATTGTACTCCGGCTCCGTAAAAACAGGTGCAGTAACAGCGATTTCCAATATCACGCAGCGGCCGGTCAAAACAAAGATACATGGTATATAAGGAAGGACCGTGTTCACGGTCGTGGGTTGCTTCCTGTATCCGGGTTCCCAGTGCGGATGGCAACAATTTATTGGCAACCTGTGGCAGGGATGCATTGACAATTACCTGTTGAGCGTTGATCGTATGCCTCGAACCATCCGTCAGCGATCTGAAGCTGACACCCGTGCACCGGCCTGAATCAACCAGGATCTCTACGGCCAGGTGACGTAACAGCACAGTTCCTCCATGCGAAATAATGAAACCGGCAAGGTAATCTGATAGCACCTGTGAACCACCTTCGATGAATACGCCGCCCGATTGGTAATAGGCTCCCTGGGCCTGCGCATAATAATCCATTGACAATTTGTAGGGGTCGTCGCTGAAAGCCATCATGTTCCCCAGCAGGATTAACTTCAGGTCATTATCCGTAATAATGCGATCGAGATAGCTTCCAACCGATTCATGATGTTCCGCCTCGTTTTCGGAACGGTACTTCCTGAAGTTTTCCATCCTGCTGAAATAGGTTTTCAAACCGGGCTCTTCGTGCGGGAATTCGCTGATCAGCAAGGCTTTTGCCACCCCGATATCATGAGATATTGTAATATCCCTTCCGGCCAGTACGGCACGATAAAAATGGGGTGCTTCACGGAATTTTACATGGCTGAATACATCCAGCTCAGCGAAGATCTTTTGCTTGAAGTTCCCCACCTTGAATCCATCCATTTCATGCAGGCCAACCTCGATCCTGAACTCCTTGTGGGGAAAGGTCGTTGCACATCCACCGGGGATTGCATGCTGTTCGATGAGCAGTACCCGTTTCTCCTCTTTCGATAGCTTGGCCCCCGCGGTCAATCCGCCAAGTCCGCCGCCGATAATGATTACATCATAGTCCATGGTATGTCGTATCATTTACAAGTTGCAATCCGGCAACCCTGCTTCAACGCCCGTCATGATGATCAGATAGTCCGGCTGACCGAATAAATCTGGTCGATTACATTCCGGTATTTCACCTCCAGGAATTTCCGCCGCAGTTTCAGGGTATGCGACAATTCACCGGCTTGTGTTGTCCATTCATCCTTTACCAGCTGAAATCTCTTAATCTGCTGATAATCCTCGATTCCTTTGTTGAACTTCGCAATGATCTCCTGGTAATGCCCCAAAACCAGCGGATGACCGATCATCGAAGCCTGGTCCTGGTTTTTACATCCACGGCTGGCAAACCATTCACCCAACAACTGAAAGTTGGGGGTGATCAGTGCGCTTGCAAATTTTTCGCCTTCACCAAAAACAAAAACCTGGTCAATAAAGTCCGATTCTTTGAGCCGGTTTTCTATCTCCTGCGGGGAAACAAACTTCCCGTTGGCAAGTTTGAAGACCTCCTTTTTCCGGTCGGTGACCATCAGGAACTTTTCTTTAACTATTACCCCGATATCGCCGGTGTGAAACCATCCCTCATCATCAAAAACATTTTTAGTGGCATCAGGATCATTATAATAACCCGGCATAACATTGGGCCCTTTGCATAATATCTCGCCATCGGGAGCAATCTTGATCTCAACATCACTGATCACACACCCGACAGAGCCAAGCAGCAGATCGGGATGTTCCTGCCGGTTGATGGTGATGATCGGAGATGTTTCTGTCAGTCCGTACATATTGATGACCCTGACACCGGCAGCCCAGAAGATGCGTTCAACCCTCGGTTGTAAAGCAGCGCCTCCGCACCCTACCAGTTTGATCTTTCCCCCGATGGCTTCGCGCCATTTCGAGAAGACTAACCTGTCGGCAAGGCGATGACGGATGCGGTAGTGCCATGGATTTCTACCATCGGGACTAAATTTCAGCCCCAGGGCGATCGACCAGAAAAAGATTCCTCTTTTAATTCCTTTCAGTTTATTCCCCTTCTGCAAAATCGTGTTGAAAATTTTCTCCAGGATCCTCGGCACAGCATCAAATCCCTCCGGTCGGATCTCCCGCATGTTTTCAGCGATGGTCCCCATGCTTTCCGCATAATATATGGTGCATCCGCAATACTGGGTCTGGTAATTTCCAAGACGTCCGCCAACATGACAAAGCGGAAGAATACTGAGATAATTGTACTCGGGTTTAAGCCTGAATACATCGGCTGCGGCCAGGAAATTGGCAACCAGGTTCCTGTGCGAAAGCACCACGCCTTTGGATGGGCCGGTGGTTCCAGACGTAAAAATTAAAACAGCAGGAGTTTCAGGTTGTATCTCCTTCTTCCGGAATTCAAGCAGCGGGGATAACTCTTTGGAACGGCTCTGCCCCAGGTCAACGATCTCCGTCCAGCATCGTTCCCCGCTCACCTGGTTAAACGTAAATATTCTTCCGGGCGGCAGGATGGAGGTGGACACAGGTCCCAGCTTGTTCATCAGCATCTGGTCGCCGATGATCAGCAGCGACACCCCTGCATGCCGGAGGATGTGACCGAATTCGCGGTGGCTGATCGTCGGGAAAACCGGAACATGGATCATCCCTGCCATGGCAAGACCCATATCGACAAAGTTCCATTCGGGACGATTGGTTGTGACCGTTGCTACCCGGTCGCCCTTGTTAAGCCCCATGGCCAGCAGTCCGAGGCTGAACCGGTGACTGTATTCAACATAGTCGCTTGTGGAAAAATGTTTCCAACGACCATCAACCTTACTGACAAAGACATCAGAGTCGTTAAAATCTTTCTGCAATCTATCCAGAAGGTCGAAAGTTCTTGTTATTTCCATTACGAACAGATATCAGGGACAAATATAATGTCTAATGGGCAAAAGTCCAGTGCGGATGTTTCTCCCGGTCACGAAGACAATGTTACACATTCTCTGGCATATTTTTCTGATTCAATTGCATCGAGGATGAATTTTGCAACACCGGCCCTGCTGATACCACTTCCCTTTGGTTTTCCAATGGATGCCTGGTAGTTTTCTGTTTCCTTGTTGTTGAGCATTACAGGACGAACAATGGTCCAGGCCAGGTTCGATTTCATCAGGAGTTGTTCCTGGCGATGGTGATCCTGATAGGCTTTCCAGATGTTGCTGTACCTGAGAAAGAGCCTGGCAATTAAAGGCATATCCTTCCAGGAGTCCCCCACGCCTGAGGCGGAAACAGTAATGATACGCCTTACACTATTCTGTTCCATGGCCGGGATTAACGTGTTTACGGTGTCCGAAATCAGCGTAAGGGGAGAAACCACCCTGGCGAATGGGTTATCAGAGCTTCGGTTTATATTGAGTGAAACTACCACGGCATCGATGCCGGGCAGGGTATTATTTAACAATGGCCCGTCAGTCGGGAAGCCTTCGATAAATTTCACCCCCGGTAATGTTCCTTTTCTTTTATCCCTGACGATGGCTGTGACCTGGTGTCCTCTGCCGATTGCTTTGCTGGCAACTATGCTTCCGGTTCTGCCGGTTGCGCCTAATACTAAAATGTGCATCTTTTATGGTATTAAAGTCAAAATTTACTAATTGATTGATCACAATTGTACCATTGGAAATCAAGAGCCTGCCGGTATGATCCGGGTCAATCAGGTATATTAAAGCAGCTTAGGTTTGCACGTGATAAATCGTTTGGTTTCTTCAGTTACTACCCAGCATCCCGATTTCAGTACCTTTTCCCTGGTCATTGATCTTGGCTGATGCCCGTCTTCAAGGTACAGGACGCCATCGGGTTTGGTCAGCCTCCTGAGCTCAGCCAGGAATCCATCGGTATCTTTAACCATATGAAACATATCCAGGGCATAAACCAGCCCCTTTGCTCCAACCATTGCAGATGCAGGTGGAATAAACCTGCCCGTCCCCGAGCCATAATCAATGACCGTTTGCCCCGGCTGCGTGTTAAACGGTTCGAGTTTTTTGGTTGACGTAGAGAAAATATCCGAAACATCAAACATGAACGACATAATCCTGAACGCCCAGTTGGGCATTTTGTCTGATTCATTACCGCAAATGATTTTTTTCATTGGTTGGGTTGTTACGTGATCAAAATTAGGTATTTAATTTTAAACAGAAGAAGCCACCTTTGGGGCAGCTTCGAGAGAATGGTGGAAGAGTTGGCAGCTGATGTTGAGTTATTCAAAACCGGCAACGGCCGGAGTAGCAGGAGCAACATCAGAAAAAGGCGAATTTACTGCGGTCTATCTGAATTCCTTTGGCTTGACGACAGTGAATATCCTGGAAATATTGAATCCCAGGAAAATATTCCCGTTAAACCAGGTTCCGGAGGTTTGCGTGATAATACTCTCCATGTTTTCTCCCATTGAATTGGTCAGGAAGACCTGGAAGACATGGCCCCCGGTTTCAATGTCGACACCGGTTGAAAATGAGCTGTATGCGGGTGTTGAATTAATCTGCCCCGGAAACAGATAATAGTATTCTGCATTGATGGAAACCCGCTTGCTGACTTTGAGGCGCCCTCCGCCTCCAAGCGAAAAAATGTTATTATGGTCTTCAGCAGTGGGCACCAGATTTATGTGAACATAGGTGGGTGCGATCTGAAAGGAGAACCGCTCCCCGAATTTCCGGGCAATGATCACCTGTGAAGCATAAGAGATTCTTGAGGAAAAATAATTTTCCCGTGTCGGATCCTCCCACTTGGTTGTGTAAATTGCAGTACTTCCGAAAAGTGTCATGGTCAGGGGCATTCTCCTGGCGCCTGTGCTTTGCCGCAATACTTTCACCTTCAAAAAACCATCCCAGGTGTTTTTCAGTGTATTTAATCCCACCCCTAAACCGAGCCAGTCTGTCACCCCATACTCAAGACCCAGCCTGATGGTAGCCTGTTTCAAGCCGAACAGGTTCTCATACCCGGTATTGATAGCACCGAAATGATGGGTGATCAGAAATAGCAGGTTTCCCTTTGGAGGGTTCTCCGATGAATGCCCAATCACCACCCTGGTAGTCTTAAAGGTTGCTGAAATATAATTGATCGCCGGCTTTTCATCTTTATTCAGCAAATTCAACAGATCCTCCTGTGCCATTGCTGTGACGGAAATCATGACATATGTGAATGTCAGTATAAAAAACACCCTGATTTTCATATTACATATTTGCTTTCTCCAACGTAACATCGACGGTAATCTCAATGCTTTTGGAAATGTTATTGACAACAGTACCCGGTATTGAAATTTTAAAATCTGCAAGCACAACATTGAATTTACTTTTCCCTGTCAGTTTTCGCTGTTTTACCTCGAAGGTCCCTTTTTCACTGATCTCTTTTGATATGCCATGCATGGTAAGTTTTCCCTGGATATTTGCATTGTAAAGGCCGTCCTTCCCAAAATTGATATCTTTGAAATTGAGCACCTTCCCGATAAACGTTGCATCCGGATATTTATCTGATTCGACATAATTTTCATTAAAATGCTCCTGCATCAGGGCCTTTTCGAATTCAAAGGATTTCATCAGGACTTTAAATACAAAATTCCCGTTGGAGGCGTCCAGGGCACTGTTTACCTGGCGGTTGTGCGCCTCGATTTTCTCCAGCGGAGAATCGGAATAGAACCGGATGTGTCCGTTTTTGGTAATATACTTCTGGGCTGCAGATGTAAAGGAACACAACAGCAGGCAGGAAAGTAAATACAGGTTGATTTTCATGAGTGAATATTTATTTTTACCTATGGATTAAGTATTGAACATTTTTCCAGGATCACATCGCCGCTAAAGCCTGTACAATATCCTTTAACCCTGATTATTGATCCTGGTTTCTGTTTTTTTGCTGCCTCATTGTATTCACGAAGCATGGTACAACGCACACCCTCATCGCCAAATTCGCCTTGCTTAAAGACAAACACAGCTATAACAAGTGAATCGGTAATTTCAATTTTATCAGGAGTGCCTTTCAGCTCTATTATCTGCCCGTTGTATTTCTTCATAGCGGTATCGGGGCTGGCAATGTATGCATCAAAGAGCTCCCTGACATTCAGGGTGTAGGCTGCATTGGCTGTGCTGTAATCAGTATGTGGTTTATTATAGACAAATTTATATACCAGCACGACACCGATAATACCAATGATAATTACCGCAAGAAATATTTTCAGCCAGGTCTTCATTTCACTGAAATTATTGATAGACAATTAATCGGTTAGTTGTTGGGCGATCCAGCATTGATCCATTTTTTGATTTTACCCAGGTCACAGCCTGCTAATTTAGCTTCGCCATCGGGCATGGGTAAAAAGCCCGGATCCCGGTTTACACATCCCCATAGTTTCCCGTTTTTTGCTATTGTACTGAGGCCATCATAGTTATCTGTCACTACATTTCCGGTGGCAATGGTTGTTGAATGACATACATTGCAATTTGAAATCATCATCGGGGCAATGGTTTGGGCATACGTTACATTACTGCTGTCGCATGTATTTGAAAACGGGTAAAGATCATATTCGTTATCATTGTAACATGCGGTGAACAGAAATGATAAAACGAGTAGCCCTGATATTCCGGTGAGTATTTTTTTCATCTGTCAATATATTGATTTCAGTGGTCAAATGGAATGTCCATCATAGTCATTCACGGTTTGTTTGATATTTCCCGGTGGATAATTCGAGATATTACAATTATGGTGTACCAATATCAATCCATTTTTGAAACAGTGCAATTTCACAGGATGACAATTTTGATCCCCCTTTTGGCATCGGGGAATAACTTGTTTCATGGCGCAGTGCACCCATCAGCCGGTTGCTGTTGGCGCATGCAACCACGTTTTCATAGGTTTCGAGGCTTAGCCCGTTGTCAGGATTGGATCCGCTGTGACAGCCAATACACCAGGCCTGAACGATCGGGTTGATGGTTAATGTGTAGGTAACATTGGTTGAGTCGCACCCTGTGGAATCACACCGGTTGTTAAAACCTCCCTGTTTGATCCACCAGTAAATAATGCTCTTCTGTCCGGCTGAAAAAGGAGAATCAGGGGGCATGCGGCCTTCCGAATTACTGTAAAGGATCTTATAAAGCTTGCTTGACTGCGGATCAAATGGCTGGACCAGTTCACTGATATCTGAATAATTTTCCAGGACATGACCTCCTTTTTTGGACGATTCATCATGGCATCCTGCTTTGGCACAGCCCGTCAGAATCACCGGCAATACCGAATTCTGAAAATATATCGTATCGTGCGAACATTTAAATTCAGGGCCGGGAGGAGGAGGTTTGGGCGGTTCCACCGAAAGATCCGCATCATGATGACAGGAAGTAAGGGATAATAAAGCCAAAATTAACAACGCTGCAAATGGCAGCAACTTCATTCTGAATACTTTCATTGGGATTGATTTTTCTGTATAGGCGGGCAGGACCTCCTCATTGTTAATGAATTATGGCGATGAAAAATTGCACACACAGATCTTCCTGAAGTATATGTTGTTTTTATTCAATATCAGGTAAACAAATGTAATCCAAATTTGTCACCAAGCTATTATCAAAGGATAGGATTCCAGCCTTTTTATCTATTTTTGCAACAAATATAAATACTTGTATATGATAAAAATGAAACATACCCTGATCACATTGCTGACGATCATCTTCACGAACATTGCAGGATTACTCTCAGCCCAGACAGGTGAACCCTGGACGGCCAAAGACCTCCTTGACCCGGCCGCATTGGCCAGCATGATCAACAATGCGAAAGGACAAAAGCCGGTGATATACAATATCGGACCACTTGCCGATATCAAAGGGGCCGTTAATATCGGCAGCACCAACAACAAGGCAGCACTCGACAAATTTAGCAAAGCGCTCGCTGCTGTTCCGAAAGATAAACTGGTGGTGATTTACTGCGGTTGCTGCCCCTTTCGCAATTGCCCGAATATCAGGCCTGCCTTCAATCTCCTGAAGGAGAAGGGATATAAAAATCTCAAATTACTAAATCTGTCGCAAAATCTTAAAGTGAACTGGACCGACTACGGATATCCGATGGATTAACCCGGAACTGATTAACAGTTACGGCTTCTTCACTATTTCAACCCGCCTGTTTTTGGCTCTGCCTTCCTCAGTTCTGTTATCAGCAACTGGTTTTTCCTGTCCCCAGCCGGTGAATGACATTCTTGCTTTATCTGTTCCTTTAGCAACAAGAGCATCCATAACCGATTTAGCCCGGTCGGTGGAGAGTTTTTTATTGCTTGCAGCATCGCCCACGTTATCGGTATGACCTTCGATGCTGATTTTCAGGGATGCATCCGTCCTCATCAATTCGCTGATCTGGTCGATTATGGGAATCGATTCTTTTTGAATTGCAGACTTTCCTGTTTCAAAAAGGATATCAAGCGCAATGTAACCATCCTTATTCAGGGCGTCGAGCATTTCATTGGCAGTAATTTCCTGCTTCATTACCTCCAATTCGAGTACATTAAGGATAATATCACTGTTGTTCGTGGCGAAGACTTTTATCCTGTATTCTTTGCCGTTTTTATTTAACTCAAAACATCCCAATCCGGTATATTCATATATTTTCCTGCCGCCGGCTTTTATGACGGCATTTTCATAATTTCTGACAATTTGCAAATAACTCGGTTCAGGTTTTCCTGATTCCCAATCGAATACATACCAGGCATAGGTCAGGTTTCCTTCCAGCCGGAGATCTTCACCCTTACTGTTGTAAAAATCGAGCAGGTTATAGTTTTGAGAGCATTCCAGAATGTTGTATCCGGGCATGCGGTTAAACAATGGATGGTCTTTACATCCCTCCGTATCCTGTGCAAATCCGGTTGTAACACCAATCAGGATTATTGCAATCAAAAAAAACTGTTTTTTCATATTCATAAATCTTTGTAATAAAATACTATTTAAGATACTTTCATATTTCCACATAAATAACGCAGGAAAGCCTCTTTTATTCTGAAGGAAATGCCTGCTTCTTTCAGGATGCAAAGATTAAAAATATTTGAAAGGCAGCCTTAACTTTTCTGAAATTAACAAGGAAAAGACATGCCTGATGTTTTATAGGGATTAATTTGATTACTTTGCATCTAAATTCCATGGATATGAAAACCTCCGGCCGAAATACATTCCTGCTGCTCCTTTCCCTGATGCTGGTTGCAGCATGCAAAAAGGAAGATGCACCCATTTATGCGCCATCAGGCCCCGACATGCACACCCTGAAAAAGCAATACAACCTGGCGGTGATCGATGCCAAAGTGGCTGAACCCTTCGAAATTTTCAGGAGCCTTACCGCTGTAATCAATTATGGTGACAGCGCCGCCGGGCAGGGAAACCTGGTATGGTCGGCCGATTCGGCAGGCAAGTGGCGGGTGCTGGTAATTTCGTGGATGAAACAATCCTCCACTACCTACTGGCCTGTCGGAAAAACCTTCAAAACGAGCAACAGCCAGGCATACATGTCGTGGATTACCACCGCTCCCCAGATGCTGGATTTCCTGAAAAAGAACACCTTCAGAGACAGTTTGCAGCTGCATTTGCGCATCGCACAGGTACTGGGGATGCCCCCCGATACCAAGAATAATTTCTTTGTCGAATACTGGGTTTATCCTGAAAACCTGTTCCGCCCAACCCCTGATCCCGAGATCACCGATCATGAAGCCGATCTCTTTTTTCCTTCATGGATTAGCCAGAAGCACCGTTCGTGGTTTTTACATGAAATTCAAAACAAGTATGATACCTCTACCACAAGCGCCTTTCCCTGGACCAGGCTCGGATACACCTACGACTGGGCCGATCCGCTTCATCCTGTCGGGATGAGTGAGTTTGTCGTTGACACCTCCTCCACGGTCACAGTCAGCCGTGTCATGTCGTCATGGCAGTACTACCAGTTGAGCCTTACGAAAAAATAAGAACATACTGTTTTCGAAAACCCGGCAGTACCATTGCTGCCTTGTCACGCCATTGGGGAGGGGTTTGTTACCAGCATGCAAAGGTTTCCTGGAATTAAAGGGCATGAGGATGTTCAATCGCCATTTTTAATACAAAAAATTCCAGTTGTTCAGGCACCCTAATTCCTGGAGTTGGTTTTTAATGGAATATACTCCATCTAACATGTTTAAAGGAATCACCCCGCTGCTGGTTGTACACAGGACTCCAGCCACCTGTTGATCTAACATGTTTAAAGGAATCACCCCGCTGCTGGTTGTACACAGGACTCCAGCCACCTGTTGAACAGAAAGGGAATTAAATATATTAACTGCTTGTTCAATTGAAATAACATTTATTGTTTCAACAGACAGTATTTCCGGGATAAAACCTATGCTCCCAAGAGCTAAAACCTCCTGCGTTTTGATGTTAAATGTTCCGGCGGAGGCGATCAAATCCGAACCGTCATCCTCATCTTTAACATACCTGGCAAGTCTTGACAGCGTGCTTTTTTCTCCCAGCATGGCGGCGGTCAGAATGTTATCGACCAACAACTGGTCACGGAAATTCTTCAGGTCGCTAATCTCCTCATACATTAGTTTTTTCTTCCCGGCTTTATCAAGATAGCGGTCGATGCTCATAGCGGCCTCCTCGAGCACACTGTCTCGTATAGCAACCTGGTTTAAAAAATTACCCAGGTCACGCAGGTTCTTTTCAACATCAACCGACTGATCGGGCGCCTCCTGGCCGGAACAGAACTGCCGGAGCATGATTTCGGTTGAAGTAATGCTGCTGCTGCTACTGGCCAGGAATGCACTGTATTCCTTTAAGGCAATAAACGGCGGGTTCAATCCCTGGTCGGAAAGCAGGGGATGATACCGGAGTGATGCCAGCGCTGTATCGATTTGACTGGTAACTTTTTCATTAAAAAGCGTGAAATATCTGAGCCCCTGTATCATGTTACGCAACAGGAGGGTATCTTCAACAAATTTGCTCCTTAATTGAACATCTTTCTCTGTCATTGGCTGTTTGTGATATTTATCAGCCTTTCCAAAACTGCCTGTGGTCAGATCACTGCCGGCAGGTTTATACATCGTTGATATGAATGTGATAATGCCTGCAATCAATAGAACAATCACTGCAATCAGGATTCGGGTTTTTGATTTCATCGGGGTTCGTTTTTGGTAAATATGACAGGTATTAATATTATTACCATAAAAGTAGAAAAAGTTGGCAAGAAAAAATATAAATCTCTGGAATAAGAATTGGAAATTTAACATTTCTCCGTTTCGGCTGAAAATTCAGCATACCTTTGTATGAACTCAATAAAACCAACAACAAATGATCGTACATCAGCAGCCCCCGGGTTCCTTTACACTTTCAATGGTAATCATTTGGGCCGGATTGTTCACCGGGACCCTTTTTTTTGCTGCAATCTGCTATTTTATGCGGGCTACCGGTCAATTTACCTATGTCACCACGGAGGAATTAAACCGGATTATGATTTACGTGGTTCCCTTCCTGATAATCGCTGCCCTGTTCGGAAGTAATTTTTTCTACAGAAGCCGCCTGAAAGCCTTAAATAAAATGACAACCCCGGAAGAAAAACTCACCTCTTTCAGGGGCATTTTTATAATCCGGAATGCTATACCTGAGATGGCGGCATTTCTGGCCCTGGTTGCCTTCCTGCTTTCCGGTGATCTGCGGTTCATGGCAGGGGCAGGGGTGATGCTGGTGTGGATGATCGCTATCTTTCCCACGCGTCAGCGCATTGCTACTGACCTGGAAATACGTCCTGAATTTGTTTCATAACACGGGCCGACGGATACCTGGCTTTTAAGTCTTTCTGAAGCCGGCGTTATTCACGGCAGTTACGCTAACGCTTTTACCGACCTGCATGAATTTATTATGAAATTCAGTCAGCAGGGTGCATTGCAGTGGCAACGCAGGTTTACTACCATAGGTACTGCCGAAGAGGGTTTTTCGGTCGAGAATGCAATCGGGGGCGGTTATATTCTTACCATGGGGTTCGACTCTTTAGGGCTCAGGCCATTGAAAATTGCCAAAGTTAACGATCTCGGCATCCCCGAATGGATCAAACGTTACGACGACATCAATACCAACGCATATGGCTGTATCCGGAAAACCAATGATAACAACTATATCGTTACCGGTGAGAATTATGCTGATTATTTCCTGATGAAGATTACCCCTGAAGGAGACAGGCTCTGGTTGAAAAATTACGGCGTTTTCGAAACGCAGCAAGAGCCATATTGGGTCGATCAGACCAGCGATGGCGGCTATGTAATTACCGGCAGGAACAATCCCGTCGGAACTACCATAGATGATATCTGGATTGTTAAGACCGATGATGCAGGAAATGAAATATGGGACAAAGAGATCAACCTTTACAATTACAATGACAGGGCCTATAAAATCAGTCAGACACTGGACGGCGGTTACATCCTGTTTGGTCAGAGCAGGACTACGCCTGATGTTCTGGATGAACTGTTAATGATCAAACTGGGGCAGGCGGGCAGTATTGAAGAGTTGGGAGATCAATCAGGCAATCTTATACTTTATCAGAACAAACCTATCCTGTTTCTTCCCTGACCGAGATTAAACATGCCACTGCAATCTGCCAGAACATACACCTCTCGCTGACCGATATCACCGGAAGGGAGATTATTATGATTGTAAATGAGGTTAAACCTGCAGGGGTATGCCCGGCAATATATATTTTAAAGCACTCGTTAAAACCCAACCGGAATGATTAAATTCGTAGTTCATAAATTTCAGTCATTTATTAACAGCAAGATTGCAGCGGCCTATGATGAAGAACAGTCTACTGACCATCCTGATGATTATCACCCTGGGAATAACCAGCCAGGCCTGGGTATACCCTGAACATCGCGAATTTTCACTGCTTGCCGTTCGTAAACTGGATCCTGCCCGCCGTGCCAGACTGGACCAGTTATGGACTCAGGCCAGGAAAGGATATGAATCGCGGCTGACAGAATCCGTTGCCGATTTCACCCAGGATGAGCAACCCCCTAAGCTTGACTGGGCAGCCTGGGCAGCCATAAGTGGCGATCATTCCACCTCCCCGGTCAATATGCTTCAAAACGTGCTCGAAACGGAGTGGATACTCAAGGTCGCTGATATAGCTGCCCGGCTTAAAACAGGTCTTGAAACAGCAGATAACACGAGTGAACACCTGAACCGGTTAAGGGATTCCGACATCCGGTTGCTACGGGCCGATCCCGAGTATGTATCCAGGGCAGGAGGAAATTATGGTCACTTTATGCTTGCCCGTCCTGAAGTTAATACAACAGCAAAAAATTATTTTGAAATATGCTACAGCGAAGGGTGCGCCCTTAATCTCGTTGGCAACTATAAGTGGTTCCATGCCAGTGCCCTGATGAAAGCACAACGGCTGGCTGATACAAACCTGTCGCCTGAACAACGCTCGGCCCTGGCCATGGCAGCCCTGGCCGATGAAGCATTTGCACTGCACTTCCTGAACGATGGTTTTGCAGCAGGACACGTAGCGGGTATATGGGGGGATGCATCCCAACGCAAAGGCACACATGATTATTACAACGAAATAGGACTTGACATCAGTACCTGGAAAGGAGAACGTGTAGTGATTATGGGCGATGCCTACATGCTGCCCGAAGATGCAGACAGAACATCCAATTCGGTGCTTTTAAGCTTAAACCAATTTCTCGATGCAGCCAGCGGAAAGTTGGAGCTGGCAATGATAAGCGATCTGTCATCTGTGATAACCGCCGATACATTCAATGTGGGTAAAGCGATGTACATGCCAGCTCGCGACCTTGATACATCCTTCAATGTTTTATTTTACCCGGTCCTTGAAACTCTGCCGATTGCCGGGCTGGCTACTGGCAGAGGGGAACTTCCCCGGTTCAGGTCAGAAATAGGACCTTTTATCGGGCTTGCAGCCTCGGCAAGAGGTTCGGTCATTTCGAGCGGGTTTGAATCTTCCCAGAACACCTCGGGATTTGTGCCGGGATTGGGATTGTCTATTCGCTTCGGCCTGGGAATGGAAGGCGTTCTGAATGAATCAGGCGACGGGCTCGCCTTTCTCGATGTTGGATGGCAACTCGACGGCGCCTCCTCCATGAAATATTACAATGAACCATTGCTCAAGTATTATGGGGCGATGCTCTCAGCGATACCCAGCCGTGATGCCTATTTCGCAAGGCTGCGACTTCCGTTCTGCCTTATTCCCGGCGATCTTGTCGTGGCAGCCCCATTCCTGCTGATATTTGCCCCCGAAACCCTTAATAAAATGATCGTGGCAGCCGGCAATGGCGGCCTCGTCCCCTGGCAAACGGGTATGGTCACGCCCATCGGCCGGTTTCAGTTTGTCATCGGCCGCGAAATCGGGGTGGCTATTTATGGCGTCGATAAGGCTGGCGATGCCATGCTGGTTCCTGATGACAAAGAAGACGCTGATAAAGTGGCGCTGATGTCGTTTTATTCAGCACAACTTGATTTTCCCATATTTGAATACAGGCCATTCAGAACCTTTTCTGCAAGGCAAAGTGCCGACCTGGTGATCCAGATCATCGGAGGAATTGACATCCCGTTTAAATCAACCCTTGTCTATAAAGATCCCGATAACAATAACGATCCTGAACTTAAAACCACCTGGTTTGTCAGTTTGCGTATGGCCTTCGACTGGCGTTACTATTTTTCAGGTAAAAAGCAAAAACAAAATAACAAATCCTGAACCCACGATTTCCTGAACTTTTAAATTTGATTGTTCTCGCAAACTCAAACAGCCGAAGAAAAAAAGTAAGGTTGCGAAAAATTCCGGTAGTCGCAGGCAACTTATTTGATATCCTGATTGTCTTTATACTAACACTAATTAAGATTGAATGTTATCAATAATAAAACGGAGGATTAAATGAAAAACAGATCCTGGATTTTGAGAAAAAAAAGCGGTTTGGTAAAGACTACAACCTGGTTCTTGATGATACTGGCCATGCTTATGGTGATCTCTGCCTGTAAAAAAAAGAATCCCGATCCCGCCCCATGTCCAAATGTTACGGAAGGTGGAATGCTGGTGGTTTCCCATAGCGAACGGACCGTCCAGGAGGTAATGGATCAGATGGCCCTGCTGCCGGATGATTCACTGGGATACGATTACAATGATTTTTTTGATGACACAAAAGGTGAGCTGCCCGGCGCCCTTCAGCTCCGGCCCATTGCCCATGAAGTGGTCAGGTATCAATCAACTGACAACGAAGGAAATCCGATAGAGCTCACCGGCCTCCTGATTTATCCATGGAGCCTGTTTGGTAAAGTGAGCGCCCCCATTGTCTCTGTGAATCATGGCACCCAGATCATGAAGAAATATGCACCGTCAAAATGGAAAAGCGCACAATGGAGTGATTGGAAAAACTTTCCGGAAATGGCCATTGCCGACGTGATGGCAGTATGGTATGGTTGGATCATCATCATGCCCGATTACCAGGGGATGGGAGATGATGTTAATGAAAACCATCCCTATGTGATCCGCGACCGGCTGGCCAATGCCACTGCCGATATGGTCATGGCAGCGCAGAGCACCTGTGGTTGCGACCTGCACTCCTGGGTAAAATGGAATGGTCAGACCTTTCTTTACGGATATTCCGAGGGCGGGTATGTTACAATGGCGGCAGCCCGTGAACTGGAAGAAAGAAATGTCAGCCTTGATGGCGTGGTTTGCATGGATGGTCCTTATGATCTTTCGGGTACCATGCTCAGTGTAATGCTGGGCGATAATCCCTTCCCGGTTCCCTATTTCCTGCCAATGATGCTGGTGGGCTATAACACCATGTATCCTGAAACTTTCACGTATGAAGAAATGTTGAAAGAGCCCTATAAAACCAATATTCCATTGTACACCACCGGGTTTTATGATGAAACGGTCGTCAACAGCAAAATGCCTGCAGATAAAATCCTTAAAAATGTATTTACCGCTGCCTATATCGACACCTTGAAAAACCCGGAAAGCCAGGCTCGCCAGCTCATGTACGAAAATAATTCGTATGTTAACTGGACCCCGAAATCGAAAATGCTGCTGTGGCACTGCGAAAATGATGATTGTGTGCCGTTTGGAAACTTCACGGTGGCTAAGAAACGGTTTACCGACCTCGGACTGACTAATATAGAATATGTAGCATGGCCCCCGGTTGAAAACGATCCATCAAAAGGAACCGTTCACGTTGCAGTTGCTCCACGTGCTTTTTATGAAGGCTCACGCTGGATTTACCATCACCTCAAATAAAGCCGGGAAATTCTTGTGCTAACTTTAAATGCCAGCATTTTTATAGAGATGGTGTTGACTGAATTGACAGCATCCTTGTCCTATGCTGCCGGAACTGAAAATGTAAATCTGCTTCCCTTTCCGGGTTCGCTTTCAGCCCAGATCCTGCCTCCCTGCATCTCAACAAATTCCTTGCTGAGAATCAGTCCAAGTCCGCTTCCTTTTTCCCGGTTGGTTCCCAGCGTTCTGATCTTGTTTTCTATCTTGAAAATATGATCAATCTGATCTCTGGCGACACCAATTCCATCGTCCTGTACCGAAATTTCAACATGATTGTTTTGCAACCTGGCTAAAACCAATACATTACCCATGGGATTTGTAAATTTGATCGCATTGGTCAGCAGGTTTCGCAGGATGGTTCCGAACAGGTTTTCATCAGTTATTACCTTGTGATGATCCCCAACAGCGCAGGTCAGTGTGATGTTTTTTGCCTTTGCCTGTGATTCGGTTATTCCTATCGCATCGTTAACGAGGTGCTGCAGATCAAGAATTTCAGGTTTAAATTCGATGTTCTTACTTTGGGTCTGGGCCCAGATCAGCAGGTTTTCCAGAAGTACGTAGGCCTGTTTTGAAGCTTCGCTTATTTTTTCAAGTGACTGCCGTGTTTCCTCAATGGTATACTCCTGTAAATCTGAATACAGCAGATCAGTAAATCCAAATATGGTATTAAAAGGATTCTTGAGGTCATGGGCAATGATGGAGAAAAACTTATCTTTTGCGGCATTGCTTTTCATAAGCTGCTTTTGGCTTTCAGAAAGGTTTTGCTCGATCTTTTCACGTATCTGTATTTCACTCTTCAACGTTTCCGATTGTTCGGTGAGCTTATAATTGACCGAAGTGCTTTTCCGGTAATAGTGAAGAATTACAACCAGGGAAAGGGTTATGAGTGAAATGATTGCAATCAGTCCGAAAATTAGAATATTCCGGTCCTGTAATTTGTCTTACTGGATCGCGGTCTGCTGCTTCAGCTGTGTTATTTCAAATTCCTTTTTTTCCATGTCGAACTGGTTCTGCAGCTCAAGAATCTTGTTTTTATTCTCAGCCACGCTGAGGCTGTCAGTCAGTTTGACTAATTGTTCAAAGTAGGCAACCGCTTCTTTATATTTTCCTTCTGCTTTGTTGATTTCAATGCTATGCTTAAATACCTTCTTGGTGAAATCAGGCTGGTTCCACTGGGATGCCAGTGCTTCTGCGATTGTGATATAACGGGTGGCATCCGGAAAGTTTTTCAGGTGCTCATAAACTGCCACCAGCATGATGCTGCTGTAAGCCTGGCCGATCAGGTTATTTTGCCGGACTGATTTCTGGTAAATCCCGTAAAAGATTTTTTCTGCATCACGGTATTTCCCTTTATCAAAAAGCAGGTTTGCCATGTTGAACTGGGTAATCATCACATTTCCCTCATTTTTATGCAACATGTGATAATCGAGTGACTTTTTGTAGTAAAAATAGGATGAATCGGGCAAAATATACCTGTAATGAATACCCAGATCACTGAATATTGTTGCTTGCCAACGTTCCTGGCGAATAATGTAGAAAAGTATGAGCGCTGACCGGAGAAACTCAATTGCCCTCACCGAATCCCCGGTCTTTTTCATCACAACGGCCAGGTTACGCATAGAAGTTGCCTGTATCAGGGTATCCCCGAATTTTTCGGCCAGTGTAATGGCTTTGTTGATATACAACTGAGCCTTGTTGAGATTGTCAGTGTTTTCGGCCACACTACCAAGGTTGTTGTAATAAAGGATAATTTTATCCGAATCATGCCGTTTCTCGGCGTAGGAAAGTCCGGCCAGGTATTCTTTTTCGGCCATCTGGAATAATCCTGTTTCGAAATACTGGAATCCCAGGAAACTGTGGGCCTTTTCAATGAGTGTGCTGTCCCTGATGGAGTCGGCAAGGTTCATGGCCTGGCGGAACAGTAAAAGTGCTGTGTCGGGATTGCCCCTGGCTGAATATGACGAACCTAGCATCATTAATCCTCTGGCCTGCCATTTCAGGTTATTGGCTTCCACAGCCTCCTTGTGGAGTTGCCGGGCAAAATGAAGCATGCTGTCTGAATTGGCCTTGCTCCAGTCCGCAGCCTTTTCTTCCATTTTATTCCAGCGTTTATCATGCGTTTCATCCGCATCGGGAGAGTTTGTCTGCATGCATGACATGAAGAGAAATAAGACCGGGAGAGTTGAAAATATTGATGAAAATTTCATTCCTGCATCTTTTTACAATGTAAGATTACGCGTTTTTTTGGAATTGGTCATCTTTCACTACTTTTCCATCTTCGAGAACGATTACACGATGTGCTTTATCAACAACCCGTTTGTCATGGGTGGAGAAAATAAATGTGATATGCTCTTCGTGATTCAGCTTTTCCATGATTTCAAGGAGATTGCGGGTTGAAACTGAATCAAGGTTGGCGGTAGGTTCATCGGCCAGGATAAAGCGGGGACGTGATGCCAGGGCCCGTGCAACTGCAACTCGCTGCTGCTGACCGCCGGAGAGTTTCGATGGCCGGCTGTGGACGCGTTCACCCAGGCCAACAGCCTCGAGCAGCTCGATGGCCCGCTTCAGCCGCTTATCTTTGGGTACTTTCTGCAGGTGCATGATGAATTCCACATTCTCCAGGGCTGTCAGAACCGGGATGAGGTTGTACGACTGGAACACAAAGCCGATGTTGTGCAGCCTGAAGTCGATCAGCTTGCGGCTGCCAAATTGCGTGATGTCTTCATCCCCGATCAGGATGGTTCCGCTGCCAGGCTTGTCGAGTCCACCGATCATGTTTAGCAGCGTGGTCTTTCCCGATCCCGAAGGACCAACGATAGCAGTGAATTCACCTTCTTCGAAAGCGAGGTTGATCCCGTTAAGGGCATGCACCTCTACGGCCGAATCGTGGTAGCTCTTTACAAGGTCATTTATGGAAATAATGCTCATAATTCAGGTTTATTCGTTACGGATGGCCTCTGCCGGCCTCAGTTTAAGGGCACGCCTGGCCGGATATATCGAAGCCAGGATCCCGGTGACGATCACCATCAGGGTAAGGTTGATGAAAAATATTATGTCGAGCGAAGGATATAGCATGGGGTTGTAACCGATCTTTTCAAATCCCTCGGCAAAAGATCCAAGGTTAATGCCGGTATGACGGGTATACAACGTGAGTAAAATCCCCATGATGATCCCGATGATCCCGCCGGTAAGCGACAGGAATACCGATTCAAGCATGATCAGGAAAAAGATCTTCCGTTTGTTCATCCCGATGGCGGCAAGCATCCCCAGTTCCCGGGTGCGTTCAAGGATCGCCATCAGCATGGTATTGACGATGCCGAATCCCAGGGCCAGGAGGATGATTCCCATAAAGATGTAAAGATACAGGTCCATGATATCGTTCATCATACCCGTAAGTTGATCGATTTCCTTCCAGTTCTTGACTATCAGCGCCGGGAAAAGGTCTTTAAGTGTTTTCTGCACAGCCGCTATCTTTTCGTCTTCATTCATGCGGATCGCAATTTCGTGGCAGGTACCTGGTTTGGCGGTTAAAAGGGGAATAATATCATCGCGGTTCACATAGATGTTCATTTCGTCAAATACCGAGTTGCTGGTCCGGTAGATGCCGCATATCCTGAAGGCACCGCCGGTAAGATTTCCTTGCATATCCTGGAATGTAAGCACGATCTTGGAGTGAAGGCGAACCTTGAGCTTCTTTGCCAGCGCCTGTCCGACAACAACAGGGATCCCCTTGCACTGGCTGAACCAGCTCCCACAGGTATCCTTGATAAGTGAATATATTTCGGTGACCTGTTTTTCCTTTTCAGTGTCCATGCCCGTCACCATCACACCGGTTCCTGCATTGGCGCTGCCGGCCATGGCCATAAACTTCACCCGGGCCGACCAGGCGCCGATCGCTTTGATGGTATCGAGCACCTCTTCCAGCCTTTCCCTGTCGCCATCAATGACATACTGCACTTCATTGTCTTCCGTATATTCTTTATTGTGGATTTGGATATGAGATGTTTCGCGGCTCACAGCCTCCCTCACCCGCTGGTCGCTGGTCCCTTTGAACACGGCGGAGGAGAAGATCCCACCGAGCAGGCCGAAGGCAATAGCCATCACCACAACGAGGCTGCGCATCTTGTTTCTCCATATGTTTTTCCAGGCAACGATCCAGATCATAACAACTCTTTAATGACGCATGGCATTCATGACTTTAAGCCTCCTGATGCGCATCACAGGCAGCAGCATAACAGCCAGGATGATCACGAGAACAACCGACGACTGTGCGATAAAGTACGATGGTTCCCATGCCGTAGGCATCAAGGCTTCAAATCCCATCTGTTCTGTTGATTCAGCCAGTTTACCTGTGAGCGGGATGGGGTGAATGTAAAAATAATATATCGGAGGAATGGCCGCTGCCAAACCTGAAACGATCCCAAGCAACCCAAGAAAGAGGGTTTCGGTCACCAGTACGAGCATCAACTGGCTCTTGTGCATCCCGATGGCAATCATCATCCCGAATTCCCTTGTGCGCTCGTTCAACATCATCAGCATGGTTCCGAAAATGCCAAATCCGACGATCATGTAAAGAATTCCCAGCATGATAAGCCCCGAGGCGCTGTCGGCCCTGATCTGCTGAACAATGTCAGGCATCATTTCATCCCAGGTCATCACCTCATATACTGCAGGATCGAGTTGTTTCCGGAGCGAGGCAGCTGCCTCCTTGTATAATTTAGGGTCGGATACATTGAAGGCGATGGAGGTGACCATAGATTCAGCGCTGAAGAGGTTGCGGGCCGCCGGCAGGCTGAGATAGATCAGCCTGCTGTCGAGATCGGGTGAAGGAAAACGAACGATGCCCCTCACCGGAAATACCCCGGCAGCGCTTGCGCCGTGATACCCCTGCCCAATGATCACCAGGGTGTCGCCGATCACAAGCCGAAGGTAACCGGCCAGCCGTTGGCTCACCAGGACGCCTTCATCAGCAGGCTCAAGGTAGGTTCCTTTCACCATCTTTTTCCGAAGTGAGGTAAGCCCGTTTTCCGCTTCCGGATCAATCCCATTGACCATCACACCCTTGGTCTGCATTCCGTAGGAGGCCAGGGCAAAAGATTCCAACCGGACAGTATACCCGGTTGACCCCTTTGGGGCGTTTAGTTTTTGTTCCAGTTCCGGGGTAAAAACGAAGGCATTATTCAACACCTGGTCTCCCCAGTATCCTTTGGCATGCACCTGGAAATAGCCCGAATAGGCATGCACGATGTTATTCACCATCAGGATGTAACTGCCCAACTGGAAGGAGCGCATGATCAGGGCAAACCAGATGGCAAAGAAAACAGATGCCACCGTAATCAGCGTGCGGCGCTTGTTGCGCCACAGGTTACGCCAGGCTATCCTGATCACCTCCATCATTGGTTATATTTTACATGTATGTTATACCTCAGAAAAAAAACATCCTGCATAAGTATCTATGATTTCTTAGTTCTTTAGAAAGAAAAATATCAACCAATTATTACTTGAGACTTTTCATGTTTTGCTGTGAGAAAAATGAATCCTGCAAAGGGATGTTGAATCTGGCGCTGAGGATCTTCACAACGGTCTTCTGAGTTGGTTTATCTTCCGGGATAATCTCAAAGCGTGTTGGGATCTTGCGGTCATGCATGAATTTTATGTCCGACAGAACATGCGTCTTCACCAACTTACCATCTTCATCATAATAGGAAGCTTTCAGTTCATAAAATTCTGCCTTGCTTATCCACAGGATGATCTTACCCCACACAACCGCGGCATTTTCCCTGGGATCAAGCTGGATCTTGTAGCAGTCGTAACCTGAAACAGTCTCGCCCCCAATGATCTTATGGGTATAATCCAGTACGATGGACGACTCTTTTAGAATATCGTCATTGGTATAATCGGAGCCCATCCAACCCTGCGACATCATTGATGGCGGAAGTTTAATCATGCGGTTGATGGTCGGGTTCCAGCTCCACATGTCGTTCTTCAGTTTAAGGAATGACTGTCCGCTCTCCTTAGCCGGTGCCGTAATGAGCGTCATTGACAGATCGCGTCCCTTCCCCCAGCTTTTAAAAGAAACCGTGCGCTGCCATGCAGGCCGTACAATCGTCATCTCCATCTCACTCTGGCTGGTAATCCCCTGCATCAGGTCATCAGCCTTCTTAACAATCTCTTTGGCATCCTGTGAAAAACCAGAAAAAACCCCGCCAAGCAAAATACTAATTACAAAAATTCTCTTCATTGGTAATTGGTCATTGGTCATTAGTAATTAGTCATTTGCTGCCTTGTCCCGTTTTTGTCCCGCGTCCCGATTTTTTGTCCCGCGTCCCGCGTCCCGCGTCCCGATTTTTTGTCCCGCGTCCCGACTTAAAAGTTCCACTTCACCCTCAATGCCCCCACAAAAGATTGGAAATAAACATCATCCATCATCGGGTCCTCCCCAGAAAATCGCCCGTTAAAATACTGAATAAACAGACTCAGATCGATATTTTGCTTCAGATTATAATTCAAAGTCGGCCCAATATAATAACCTGCCAGGTTTGGGTAATACATGCCGCCAAGTGAGACATCAAAAAGTGGTGTAATAGGATAAGAACCCATCACGAACAGGTTCCATTCAGTGAAAGAGAGCATCTTCGGGGATAAAGGGGCCTGGTAAACGCTGAGGAGGTTTGTGGGCTGATATCCCTGGGGAAGCTGGTTATAAAAAACCTGGAAGGTCAGGGCCAGTGAATTTTTAAAAGTGTAGTCAGCCCCAATGGTGGCCAGAAAAACACCGGTAGTATCTGCGAAGTTCATTTTTGGCTGATAATAGTTAACCTCCCCGCGGAATGCGGCACCCGCAATATTGCCCGACCACCCGGCTCCCAGCACCCAATCCTGGTCATCTACCAGCCCTCCCAGGAACTGAATGTCGTATCCCCCTGCATTGAAACGGCCCATTCCCGCCACCGTGATCTTTCCCTGGCTGTTCCATTTCGAGGCAACTTCAAGTGTAGCTGTTGCCGAAGGATAATACTGCAGGCGCACAGCATCGCTCCCGGGCCTTTCAGGATAATCGACATCGAAATACGAATATGTGTTGAAAATATCGTTGGGATTCCACACAATGGCTTGTCCCCAGTTGATGCGTTGCCGGCCGGCAGTAAACTGCACCTTCCCTGTTGTGACCGACATCCAGGCCCGGTCGAACTCGCTGACCAGGGCAAATGACTGACCCGACCAGATATCCCAGGTCATATTGACCAACCCATTGTCGGTAAAAAGTGTGCCCTTGTAATCAGGATTGACAGTGAAAGTTTGTCCGAACAGGAGTCTGTTGCGCATCCCAACCCCCAGGCTGAATACTTTTCCGGGACTCCAGGTGAAATCGAGCCGGTTGTTGATCTGGTTATCCAGGGTCCAGGGATCATTTATCTTGCTGAACTGCGCCATCTGCATGTCGTCTAGGTAACCCTTCAAATGCCATGTGCGGGATTCTTCCTGCTGGGAAAAACAAGAAACCTGCATGAAAAACAACAGGATCAATCCCGGTAAAACCATATTTTTCACGACAGTAAAACTAATAACCTTCTCCTTCATTTCCAAACACGGAATTTTGGATCCGGTTGAATGCTCCCTTGTATATCGCATGGAAACATAATGCAGGATCTTTTACCTTTGCAACCCTGGTAAGCAGGGAAACCAAAATATTTTACCTGTCATTTCGTTTCCAGTGACAACCTGAAAAAACAAATTAGTATAATGACTGTTTTTACAAGATACAAATTGCCGGTTCTGATAATACTTGTATTATTCCTGGGGTTGACCAGCTGTAAGAAGAAGGAGCCCGATTCCCAATCCCCTGTCCAGATCCCGATCGGGATTGCCCTATCCCTTACCGGAAATTTCAGCCCTTACGGGATCATGCAGAAAAACGGGATTGAACTGGCTTTTATTGAACTTAACAATCGCTCGGGCGTTACGGGAATAAAATTCGTCCCGGGTTTCATGGATGATAAGTCAGTACCTGACACCTGCAGGAAAATATTCCGGGATTTGATATTCAACCACAAGGCGCTGGTCATCATAGGTCCAACTTCATCCAATTGCGCCTTCACAGCCGATACCGCTGCACAAAACAACAAGGTGGTAGTCATGGGGATTTCCAACACGGTTCCGGGTATTGTTGAAATGGGTGATTATATCTTCCGAAACAGTCTGCCCGAATCGGCAGTGATCCCCAATACGGTTCAGGTGACGCACAGCAAACTTGGATATTCAAGAATAGCGATTGTATACGGGGACGATGATCCTTATACCATTGGGGCATACGATGCCTTCAGAACTTCTTTTGAAAGTACGCCGGGGGTGAACATTGTGACCACCCAGATCGTTCATAAGGGAGATACCCTGTTTAAGGATCAGCTGAACCAGGTAAAAGCTTCGAATCCGGATATCATCGTACTTGCTGCACTGGTAAACGAGGCTTCCCGGCTAATGGTCCAGGCCCGGATGCTGGGCATCCCGGATAATGTCAGGTTTATTGGAGGAAACAGCTTTAATACATCAAAACTATGGAAGCAAGCCGGTAAAGCCGCCCAGGGTGCCATTTGCGGCAGCGCCTGGATCTTTTCTGAGGAGACACCAGGCAATGATCAGTTCGTTGCCACTTATATCAGGTTGTTTGGAAGGGTTCCCGATCAGTTTGCCGCCCAGGCTTATGCCAGTGCTTATATCATCGCTGATGCATTGAGCCGGACAAAGGAACTGAACAGCGAAGCATTGCGAAATGCACTGGTCAATACCAGGAATGTGCCAACGATCCTGGGAACATTTTCATTCGATGCCAGTCGCAATCCTGTTCACCTGCCGGTATTGCAGGAACTGGTTGACGGCGAATTCGTGTTATTCGAATAAGCGGGAACATATTCACACGTAAGCCCGGTATTTTCCGTAATCCAAACTGTCATTCGCTGCCGCCAGGAAAACCCGACGTTAATACGATTGCTGACTAATCGACCCCGGCAAAGGGTAGGACATCATCAAACTGGATTGGGATTACCATCTTGCCGGTTTTGTCAATATAACCCCAGTTTTTTCCTGTTTTAACTGGTGCAAGTCCACCTTTAAAATCAAGCGCCTTATCAAATTGCGCATTGATGATCAAATTGCCTGTTTTATCAATGAATCCCCACGATTTTCCGATATTAACAGCAGCCATGCCTTCAGAAAAATTCCTACAATTATCATATGTAAAACGAATGACCAGCTTCCCTGTCACATCATAATAACCCCACTTGCCATTGAGACGGCAGCGGCCCAACCCCTCTGAAAAATTCTCAGCATGCTCGTTTATGGCAGGTACGATCTCTTTTCCGGTCCGGTCAATATAACCCCAGCCCTTTTTTCCCTTTGCGGGGGCAACACCGTCTTCCATATCACGAATATTCTCCATGCTGGTCTTAAGCGCCCATTCACCCGATGGAGTAACAAAACCGTAGACTTTATCAATAGCAACACGCCCCATTCCATCACTGAAAGTCTCGGCATGATCATATTTGTCGGGAATGATGTATTTACCGCTTTTATCAATATATCCCCATTTTGAGGAGGCCCTGGCAGCCGCCCTTCCTTCAGAAAAGTTCATACAGTTTTCAAATTGTTCCGTAAATGCCTGCTTCCCCGTTTTATCGATATAGTTCCATTTTCCTGCATTCCTGTCAATGACACGGGCGAGACCCTCCGAAAAATCTTCGGCACGCTTATATACCGGTTGAATGGTCCAGGCTCCCGTTGATGAAATAAATCCCCAGTTATCTCCCGACTTGGCACAGGCCATACCTTCCGAGAAATTTTGCACTTCATCAAACCCGGGTTTGACTACCCAACTCCCTTTGGAATCAATAAAACCCCATTTCCCATTCATGCTGGCACCAGCCAGGAACTTTTGGGCATCGGTCGAAAAAAAGAAGAAACCTGCAAACAGCAGGACAAGCATAAAGGCTTTCATGAATGTTTTCATTTTGATTTGAATTAATTACAGTTGTGACATAATTGTTGATTGCACAATAAAGGGACAGGATAAATTTACAACAATCTTAAAAAAAGTCAAGAAATAAATTTGCAAAACAGAATTTTTCATAGGGAAAAGCCACAATAAAAGAAAACCTGGTGACCCTTTGCAGCATGTAAAGACCAGAAAAACAATTTGCTTTTCAAAACTAATTCTGCCCGGTAACGGAAAAGATTCGTATCTTGTAAAAATATTACAGTATATACCTTGTAAAAAAAATCAGAAAATGAAAAAAGATACCATGGAATACAGGATGATGATGGAGCGGCAACGATTAAAAATCCCTGATTCAAAAATATTGACTGGATCAACAACTGATAAATATCCCGTAATTCTTGATGGTGGAAGAACTACAATATTCATTTCAGATAAAAGCAAGGAGTCTGAGACAAGAAAAAGGTACGAATCTAGAATGGGCAATGGACTTATGGCTTCGCATAAACCCAAATGATTGCTGTTTTAACGGCTTGCTGATGAGCATAAAAAGTGATAAAATCCCCCGAACAGGCATGTATCCCGTGCTGAGATCATTAATACAGATCGGCGGCGGGCAGTTTAAAAGAAAAGGTACTTCCCCTGTCCTCTTCACTCTCTACCGTTAATTTACCATTGTGTTTTTCAATAAAATCCCTGATTATTAGCAACCCCAAACCTGTACTGGGTTCCTTTTCAGTTCCGGTTCTGGTTGTTTGAACATCAAGAGAAAATAAATTATCCATCAGGCTTTGGCTCATGCCAATTCCCGTGTCCTTTATGGAAATTCCTACTGAATGACCAGCAGCCTGTTTTGCTGTAAGGATTATTTTTCCTCCGCGATCGGTGAATTTAATCGCATTTGAGATCAAATTGCGAATAATGGTTTCGAACATGTAATGATCCGCCACCACTTTCAGATTTTCCGGGACTGTAACGATGATGTCAAGGTGCTTGGATGTAATTACCTCTGAATATAAAGCCAGTCTCTGAGATATTTTTGGGATCACTTAGCTATAGCTTGTACTCATGTATCATGGTGCGGTGTTACTGTGCCCTCACGGATGCACCATTGCGAAAGATTCGGCCCATTCTATAAATTGAAGGTATCAGGCACGGCATAGCTTATCTCTTTCATCCAATCAAATGGGCAGGGAAAATAAAGTCCGGTAAATAGATCAGGAAAAAGTATATTTGTATAGTCTGAAAACAATGAGAATCCCTATGAAAAACAATATTGTATCCATAAAAACTAACTTTATGAAAAAAATACTGTTTACAACCATCATGATTTTACTTGGATTAGTAACCAGTGCCCAGGTATCACGTTACCTTGAAAAGGGACAAAGCGGAATTACACTACGCGCCGGTGGAGAGAAAACCTACGGTTTATATGGTTTTTCTGCTGGGGTGGGTGGCTCTGTTAAAGGGATTTTCGATATCGAGTTTTCGTATACAAAAGACAATTATGACCAGGAAAGCTTTGACCTGCTTGACCCCAACTCCTCCTCCTCCCTGTATGAAGGCTGGATCAACTGGTGGGTAATCCGCAAGCAGATTATTCCCTCAATTGATATTAACCTGGCTGTCTGGGGAGAATATGCCAACGCTTCTTATATGAATTACCGGTATATTGATGCGGATACTACGAAATACAATTCATATCAGGAAGGACAGTTCGGATTCGAAGCTTCTGTCAATTTCAGGATAACCGATACGTGGTGGCTTCAACCAGCATTTAGTGCGTTTTATTGTACCGGCCAGGAGAAATGGGATCAAAAAGCAACAACCGTTAAACATAATTATTCGCGTGTGGCCAGTTATATTGCCCTGGGGCTGGCAAAAAGGATTAATAAAAGCACATTGTACATTCAGGTCAACCAGTATTTCAATAGCAACCAGGGTTCGACCAATGCTTATAAACTCAGCATAGGATACATCCTGGGGTTGTAGCCCTAATCAGCCGGGATGGTTTTTGCATCTCTTTTATGTTTACCTTTGCTACAGATAACAGTGATATAAATACTAGCCATTTCATTAAATCTAACATTATGAAAATCATTCAGAAGAGTACCCAGTTGGTTGTTTCGTTTATTGTTGTTGCATCCTTCTTTATCAGTCTTGCAGTTAATGCCCAGGTAAAGGCAAAACCCTGGCCAGTGCCTGACAAAGATAAAGCGCTTAAATCGACCAGCAAGCTCACAGATGCAGGGGTAATTGCAAACGGCAAAGACCTGTGGGCAAAGCATTGCAAATCATGTCACGGAGCTAAAGGAATGGGTGATGGCCCAAAGGGAGCATCATTAAAAACCTCACCGGGTGATTTTACGACTCCCGAATTTAAGGCATATACAGAAGGCGAACTTTTCTATCGTATGAACAAAGGACGTGATGAAATGCCGGCATATGAGAAGAAGATTCCTGATGCAAATGATCGTTGGTCATTGGTTGCTTACATGCGTACTTTAAAGAAATAATCCGACCTGTTTACTGGCTTTTTTTACTAAATTCTTTGCCGAAAGCATACGGTTAGTTATTCTATTGGACAAGAACCTCGTTTGTTTTATTCCTGGATTTGAGGGATTTAACCGAAACCGAACTGACCGGTGCCGTTTTTGACAACTGCGATCTGGCAAGGGCGACATTTGATCATTCGATTTTAGAAAAAGCCGATTTTCGCACATCTTACAATTATTCCATCGATCCTGAAACGAACCGAATGAAAAAGGCAAAATTTTCATTGGCGGGCATTGTCGGACTTTTAGATAAATGTGATATTGATGTGGAACAGCCCGGAACTGATTCTTCGGAGTAAAGGTCAAAATCAATTACCATGATTGCATTGCAGTTCTTCCATGATTGCCGGATGCTTGTCAAACGCATAAGGATTTAAGGGCACGCTATGATGGAACAGATTATTCCTGAAAAGTTGCCAATGAAGGTGCAGAATTTCGCGATGCTTCATCGATGTAAAAGATTATTCCCCCCTAATAACTTTGACCAATTTAGAAATTTGCGTGGAGTTTTAACCCGGAACTCCACGGGCCATTCCAATTATTCCAGCTACCGCTTGCATCAACATTTTCCCATTCTGTTCGGGTGGGTATACGCCAACCAGTTCCAAGTTCTGTTGTACACGGATCGTTGGTAACCAGCCAGTCTGAATTCTCATCTATACTGGTTGTATTCCGCGACGGAGTAACCGTTGACCCATCCTGTTTGTAACCCTGCTTGCGGTTAAACTGCCAATACCAGCCAGCAGAGGCTTCGGTCACATCGTTCACTGCGGTTGCCTGATGGTCGGCGCCAAGATTACTGGTAATCCAGCATTTTGATGGTTCACCGGGAATATTATAAATGGTGCCGTATGTGACCGTTTTACTAACAGGTGCAACGTTTCCTTCAACATGATTTATAGTCAGGGAACCGCAAGAAAAAGAACATGCATTGGTGGCCTGGGTCAGAATAACAGGTAAACTGACACACGCATTATATGCCCATACGAAACGTGTGTAGGAAGTATTACAGGTTAAACCGGTCTCTGTTTTAGTGGTTTCGGTATTCAAATCTTCTGAGGTGCTATAATCGTCAACTGTGTTAAATCTATACCCGGTGGCCCCCTCAACCTCACCCCAATGCCATTCAACCTGTGTTTCAGTCGGGAAATGGGTTCCGGCGACCGGAGCAGCAGGAAGGGCCAACATTTGTATTCCGAGGTATGTTCCCAGGCTGCGCCAGCAATTTCCGTATCCGGATACGAAAATCGCACCATTTTCTGTTCCAAAAGTAACTGTTAATATTTCACCAACTGCATTAATGCACGGGTTAATCTTTCCGACGATTGCACCTGGCGTTGCAACCAGCCCGGAATTTCCTATGGGAACCCAACCGGCAATGAAGAAATTAAACCACCATCACAAACAAAACAACAAATACTTGCGCATAAAATATAAAACAGGTAAAATGAAAAAAGGAGGTTAGCAATGATTTTAAGTGGTTGTTCTTTGTTCGTCATTTTACATTATATTTGATGGAAGGAAATCAAATGGACATGATGTATAGATCAGTTTCTTTTCTAAGTCACATTTGACGTGAAAACAGGGATGAACTTGTCAAGCCACATTTACATATAACCACTAAATACTGATATAATGAAAACAGGATTCAGGACATTATTTTTATTTGCAGTCATTTCGGCCCTTATGTTTGCAGGATGTCAAAAAGAGGGGCCACCGGGGCCTCAGGGTCTCGACGGACAAAATGCCACGGTCTATTATTCCCAGTGGTTCTCGCCCACAGCCTGGTCGGGCGGTTCGGGTGACTGGTATTTCGCGGCCAGCGCCCCCGATCTGACCCAGGAAATTGTTGAAAACGGTGTTGTGCTCGCCTACATCTGGCTGGCCGATGATGTTTACGAAGGAACTTCATTACGCCCTTTGCCTGCATATGCTGTCGGTGCAAACTGGAGCTACCTGATCCACGAGTATGGAAGCATTGAATTCACCTCCGACATGTTTGCGCGGCCGCTTACCACCGGTAATAAGTTCCGGTTTGTCGCCATACCCGGCACCATACCGGCTTTAAAATCAGGAACACCCGGATACAGGAGCGAACAGGAACTGCAGCGTATGTCGTACAAGGAGGTTTGCAGGCTGTACAACATTCCGGAATAGTAACACTTACGGACAGTCACGTTAACTTTAATGAATCCGGACCAGGTAAAATCAAATGCCAGCCTGATGATTTCTCACCAGACACAAATATTGTGGTAGGTATATTCATCTCTCATCTGACCGGCCCCACCGGCAACCTTTTCTAATTCCATATCACTCAGTTGTTCTGCTGAAACTGTGTCGGGAACATAGGGTAATACGAAATAGATTTTTCTGGCTTCTTCTTCAATAATCTTAATTTCTAGAGATTCGGGAAAATTCATCCCGAATTCATTTTTCAGGGACTCCTTCGGATTTTCGATGAGCTGTTTCTTAAATGCTTCATCCTTCATAGCCTTTTCGATGAGCTTTTGCTCAAATTCTTGTCTTCTTTTCATGGAGATGTATTTAATTATCAATAAGGTTTATTTGAGGAATAAATCTCAAATATAAACAATTCAGTAAAAATTTGAGAAAACGTAAAATAAATATTTTGCAGGCAATTTTATATATTCCTGACTGCTGATTTAAAAATTATTCTGACAGTTTAAACCTAGTTGGAAAAGCCGTGATCTGTGAGTTCAAAAAATACGGGGCTGTTCCCCGGGAGGTATACAGCGGGATGGAACCCGGCCGGAAATTCTACACGCATGAGAAGATGTTCAAAGAACTCAGCCAATACATGGAAGGAGTGAAAAATGCCACTGGCTGGAATGTAGCGGAGGCTGTGAAGGAGCTTCTTCAGAAATTCGTGAAATAGGGAGAGGAAGTGAATCGGGAGGCATGAGGTAGACGATCAGAAGGGGATGATCCCCGGGTTATACCCGACCTGGAGCAACCGGGTTTCCCTGATGTTTTCCATGCTGAAATGCGAGGCTGATTCATACTCCTGGCAGGGCCTCGGCCGGCCGGGGCTTGTCAATCGCCGCACTTAAGCTTCCCGCCAGTTCCCGGGGAAGCGTTTACTGTAAATTGAGAACAGCAAGTTTACTGTTATTTAGTCTGAAGGAAGTTGACGTAACATTTATGAATGTAATCGTTACTCATTGCTTTTCAAAGTATCTGAATTTCCGGTCGGTTTGCTTGATGAGTTGCTGTTATCTTATTCATTGGTTGCCTGCATTTATGGGGTCTGTTTTGATAGCATGATGATTACAATGAGAAAATGAAAAGGGGCACGGACAAAGCTGTGAATCCTATTTGCGAATGGAATTTGCCCGGGGTTTGTCACGGACAACAAAGACCTGGTTCAGTATTACGGCCAACAGGGCGGAGACGGTGAGCGATGAGGAACATACAGGCACCAGCCATGACGGGACCGTGAAAAACAATGAGGAGGCGATATCTGCGCTCAATCCGAAGATCATGGAAATCCCGATGATGAAGATCATACGCGTTGAGATAGGGTTGGCAAGGATAATCTGCATGCCTGAAATGAGCATGAAACAGGTCACAAAGACCACAATGGCTCCCATAACGGGCTGGGGCATGATGGTGAACAATGCCGCCATTTTCGGAAGGAATCCCAGGAGGATGAAGATGAGTCCTGCACTCCAGGCAATAATCCTGCTGTTTGCGCCTGTTGCAGCCGAGAGCCCCACATTGCTGGCCGAAGTGTCGGTTGCCACCCCGCCTAGCAATCCGCATGAAAAGACACTGATGCCCGAAGCCATCAATCCTTTGCCTACATTTTTCAAGTCGGGTTCTTTCCAGTTGTCATCGCTCAGCTTCTGGCAGGTAATGATATTCCCAAACGATTTCAGGCACTGTATGACCGAGATCAGAACAAAGGGAATGATGAGCGAGGGATCGAAGGCATACCTGAACATTTTCACACCCTGCCCTGGCAATGCAAAAAGAGGGGTTTGCGATACCTGTTTTACTTCCGATGAGCCGATGAGGCCTGCTGCCAGGGAGAGGAGATACCCCAAAATGATGCCGATGAGCACACCGTAAAGCCTGATCTTGCCTTTGCCCCAGATGTTGAGACCGATCATCACACACAGGGTGATGCATGCGATGATAAGCTTTGACGGCTCAATTGAATCGCCGGAGTATTCCACACCGATGAATCTGGAAACACCCAGCGGTATCAGCGCGACGCCCACCATGATGACCACCAGTCCGGTGATCTCCGGGGGAAAGAGTTTCTTCAGCTTCGGGATGACTTGCGCAAACGCCATCTCGGCCAGTCCCGAGACCATGATCATGCCATGCATTAAGGGCAGTCCGCCCAGCCAGCCCGCTTCAAGGGAGACTGCCATATACGATGGGCCGCAAAGATTGGGGCAGAGATAACCTGATCCGATGGGGCCTCTTTTTAATGACTGGAGAATGGTGCCGAAACCAGCAGCAATCATTGAAAAAGAAACCACGCTGTTGATCTCAAGGAAACTTCCACCGATCTCCTGGACGATCACAACCGGCAGCACAAGCATGCTTGACATAGTGAAAATATGCTGTAACCCAAGTAGCACCGTGACAAAGAAGGGAGGTTTGTCATCAACGCCATAAATCATTCCTTTGGGAGGTGTCGACATAGTGCCTGGAATTGAGATCAGATTTTAAGCCATACCGGTTTTTCAAGCCGGATGGAAGATCCGACGATATACCCTTTCTTATTGATATGTATCTTCCGGATGTAAGCTAGT
>CAISJJ010000209.1 GCA_903885595.1 uncultured Bacteroidales bacterium | reverse complement strand
GTTGATCAATATTCAATATTCGATATTCAAGGAAGATTCACGTAGTGAAAACTTCATACTTCGATATTCGATATTCAATATTCGATATTCAATAGACCAATGACAGTGTAACAGAGCGGGCATCAGTCGCCACATAAGCAACCTCAGGCAGTTGCGGCGTTTAGAGTTGGTTAAACTTTAAATAAACCCATCCAGCAACTGGCGTCGTTGCGTTGTGGTGACTGATCCCAATGACCAATGACCAATGACCAATGACCGATGACCAATGACCGATGACCAATGACCAATGACCGATGACCAATGACCGATGACCAATGACCGATGACCAACAATTCAATCAATCAATCAATCAATCAATCAATCAATCCTTATTTCCTTGAAACGTGCTGTGTTACCAGAAACGCCTGCCGTGTGGATTTTCGCTTCAGTTGTTTGCGGAAAGATTCAGGAATTCGGTAGGGGTTTTCCCTTTTTTCTTCCTGAACGCAGTGTAAAAAGCCGATTTGCTGCTGAACCCGCTTTCAAAGGCGATCGCCTCCATCGTCAGTTTTTTATTGTTTTGCGCCAGATGCAGTTCAGCCTCCTTGATCCTGTAATCGTTGATCAGGTTGCTGAAATTCGTGTGAAAGGTATCGTTTATTATCTGCGAGAGGTAGGTCCTGTTGGTATTTAAGCGGGAAGCAAACTCGCTGATGGTAAGATTCTGATTTTTAAATACTTTCTCCTCTTCAAGCAAACTGATCATCCCGTTCAGTATCCTTTGCCATTGTGCTTCGGGCAGTTTGTATTTGAACGGATGACCGTCCGGTTCATCTTCCTCCGAAACCGGCTTGCTCTCAGCCCCCGATGGTTCCTTCACCGGCAGAAAAGGTATCGAGAAAACTACTCTGGTTCCCTCACCTCTCTTGCTTTCGATGCTGATCGTGCCCCCGTTCTTTTCAATATATTCCCGGCATAACAACAGTCCCAGTCCATGACTTGGTCCAACCTGAATACCTGCCGCCCGGCTTTTGAGTAGGAATATACCCTCCAGAACATCTTCAGGAATTCCCATGCCGGTGTCGGATATCTCAACCCTCACCCGTTGCTCTTCCTGGCTCAACGATGAGCTGACCGTAACGCTTCCGTCAATTTCATTGAATTTTATGGCGTTTGACAAGATGTTCCTGAACACCGAAAAGATCATGTTCGAATCGGCGAAGATCTCCACATCTTCCACGATATGGTTGGTAATCGTGATATTCTTATCATTGGCATTCTCTGCCTGTCCCTCAACCGCATCCCGGGCTATTTTCGTCAGTGAACTGAAGCGTGGGTTAAAATCAAGGGTTTCGGTCTGCACCCTCGACCACTCCAGGATGTTCTCCAGCAGGTTATATCCCTTTTTGGAGGTCTCATTCATCAGGCCAACAATATGTTTCACCTTTTCGGCCTCCAGCTTCTCAAAATCATTCAGCACAAAATCGGAATACCCGATCAGCCCCTGGAAAGGGTTTCTGATGTCGTTTGCAATGATCCTGAACGACTGATCCTTTAACGCATTGGCCTTCTCGAGTTCGTCGGCATATTTCCGGAGCTGAATCTCTGCGTTTTTCCGTTCGGTTATGTTCTGCAGGATCAGGATTTTAGCCAAAGGCTGATCATTTGAATACTCTGCGGATGACTGCCTCACAATGAAATAGTTAGTCGAACTGTTCCTGTCGAGGCAGATTTCAGTTGTTGCAAGGAAATTGTCCATGACGCTGCTAAGTTCCGGAAAACTTTCAAAAACGTTCGAAAACGGTCTGCCGATAACCTCATTCAGCTTCATACCGAAGAAAAGCTCCCCGCTTTTATTGATGTCGGTCAGCAACTTCTTGTTATTGATTATAATGATAATTTCATCAATGCTTTCAACCACCCTGTTGCGCGCGATCGGTTTTAAGTCGAGAAACCTGTAACCGAACAGTGCCCAGGCGAAAAAGATGTTCCCGAATATGAAGAATTCAGGGGTAAGCCTGTAACCCGGAATGAACGAAACCCCGAACCAAAACAAAATATCATTCAAGGCAGGCAGCGCGATCCCGATGAACAAAAACATCACCTGCAAATTGAAATATTTTGAGCCTGTAAATAGATTCCGCAGCAGAATGAAAAGGGATAGCCCGATGGTAAGATACAGGTATAGCGGGAAAATAATGTTCAGCGGACCCGGATCATACCTGAAAAATGCCAGGGCCCCGGAATCGGTGATCACATAATCCCTGATAAACAAATGGTGAAACTCGTTGGTGAGCGCCAGCAGGGCCTGAATTACCGGGATGATGAACAGGTATTTGACATGTTCCGCACTGAACCATCTGGGGTAACGGGTGTGGATAATGATGATATACAGGATGATGGACGAGGCAAATGAAGATATGGTGAATATGATGACACTGATGACTATTAAAAAAGGCAGAGTGGGATTGAGGATAAGTACGAGTTTGAGCAGGGACCAGAGGGCGAAAATGGCCATCAGAACGGCAAATGACACAGCGGTTCTGTTGGGCCTTAACCTTAAGGCATAGGCCGACAGCAAAACCGACATCACCAGTGAAAAAAGGTTCAGTGCGATAACGATATTCAAACTGGTTGTGACGGTCAAAGACATATTCAGAATTCAGGCAGGTCAGTTGTCAGGCAACGTATGGATTTTCTGAAGGATGACTTATTTGTTCAATGGTTTTCTTAACTTTCTCCCGAATAAATTCCAGCCTTTTATCTTTTGGAACGAATTTTAATTCCTCATATAATGATTCCTTCCATTCCCAAACTTCCTCCTGTGCTTTTGATACTTTAGATTCCATAATCCATGAGTTCTAATGGGGTGATTATTCTCAATTCGTGTCGATAGCCCAATTCCCAATTAAGCAATTTTACTCGATTTTCTTTATTAATATTTGATAGATGTTTGTAGTTCCAACTAACCAAATAGTCGATTCCTTTTATAACGCAGATTGCAATATGCAATGCATCTGCGAGTTTCTTTTCCGGAATGATTTTGTTCTCAATATATTTTTCTGCCAATTCTTGAATCTCGATTTCTTCTGCCTTTGAGTAGTCTAGCATTTCTATTGTATACTCTTTGAAAACGTTAAGCAATGTTGCCCTTTTATTGTCATCCTTTGTTTCATCAATTTCGGCTATGACAACAGGAGAGATGAAAGATCGATAAATTGATGGTTTGATAAAATTGATGAATAAATCCTGAGTAACTTCCATTTTTTCCGGCGAATCATAAGCAAAGAGAAAATTCGGAACAGAAGTATCGAGATAAATCTTTAATCTCTGGTTCATGGAGTATCTTTTTAACAAAGGTACGGAAGTTCTTTTTAAGTTTTTACCCTATTTAGCCTTTCTTATGCTTCTGAATTACAATGTTTGTAATGTCAAAAACCATTTCCATAATGGGATGAATTCAATTTCACCTGTAAAACCGAACCAGGAATGTTTTTCTGTTCGTTCTAAATTATTGGTAACAACCAAAAGCCTGTCGCATTTTAATTCTGCACCTGCCTTAAGGAGTGACCGTATCTCTCTGTCCATGACCTTTGGTTCTGAAACAGCATAACAAACCTGGATCAGTTTTGTAATCTGCCGATTTTCCTGAACAACAAAATCTACCTCTTCCTGCTTTTGGTTCTTGTAATAGAAAAGTCTTATGGCACCGGCCATCTCCTCCCTTTTTAATTCAATGGCAACAGCATTCTCAAACAGTTTCCCGATATTTTTACTGAAAGAAAATGCCTTTGCCTGATAATACCCGGTATCATAACAATAGATTTTCTTTCCGGCGCTTTTTGGGGCTGTTATTTTGTACGAAAACCGGGGTACCGAAAAAATAAGAAATGCCTCCTCAAGGTGGCTGATATATTTCTCAACGGTATGGATGCTGTTGAAATTAGCGAGCTTCTGAATGGATGTATTTGAAAATTCACCGGCAATATTGGTGATCAGGATTTGGGCAAGATCAATCAGTGCATTTGGGAAGCGAACCCTGTATCGTTTCACAATATCTTTGAGAATAATAGAATCAAAAAGTGTGGAAAGGTATTCAGAAGGATTATAATTTTTAACCCATAACTCAGGAAATCCTCCGTTCATCACATAGTCGAGACATCGCTGCTGTCGCTCGATGGCAGTGACACTTTGAGGAAACAAATTCATCACCTCCCTGAACGAAAAGGGGAACAAAGTTGTTGCATAATGACGGACTGTGAGATGTGTCGCCAGGTCACTGCTCAGTAAATGTGAGTTACTACCCGTAAGTATTAACTTAAACCCTTCCCTGTGAAGCCGGTTAACAATGATCTCCCATTGATCCACGTTTTGGATTTCATCGAAAAAAAGGATGTGCGGATCATCATAAACTGCCTTGACGGCAGAAATGATCTCATCAAAATTGTCAACTTTTAACAATCTTTCCTCGTCGAAATTAACATAACCGAATCCTTTTCCTGATTTGGTTGTATGCATGGAAAAGAAGGATTTACCGGCTCTTCTGGGGCCAATTACAACATTGATCAAATCTGTATCAAATCCTTTCAGGATCGTTTCACGCGAAAGATAACTTTCCATTAGCTTCCGTCCCAGTTCAGCTTTTTGTCCCGAGATAATATCTTGTATCATATTCGCATTATTTAGCTCATACTGCGCAAATATACATAATAATATAGCATTAAGGATTGTAATCTTGTCAGATTTGAGCAGGTTCAGGGGGAATCACTCCTGTTTTACCAATCAGGAGAACATTTCCCTCCCGTTTGGGCAATCGGGACAAGTAATGTTTGCAAAAGATTACGAATGAAAATACTTTTGTGCAGATTGTAATGTAACATGAGAACGGGCTTGCCGGAACAGAATCAAATAAAGATGAAGAAAATAAGATTATCAAAAACACAGGGGTCCGTTTTATTTGCGGTATTGATTTCCATCTGCATGACCGCAGTAATGAGTTTCGGGATTTCATTGATACGTGAAGGGTTGCACAGTGGTTTTTTTGCTAAATGGTTCCATGACTTCATAGTCGGGTGTTTGTTATCCATACCAACTGGCTTTATTGTTGTACCGGTGATAAAAAAATGGGTCGACAGCATCACAGAATGAGCCATAAGAAATCGATGCTGCAAAACCGGGGCTCAACTAAATGAACCGCGGGGAGAATATATTCCTCCCGTTTGAGCAATCGGGACAAGTAAAACTTGCGGGAAATCCTGACAGAAAATACTTTTGCGCAGATTGTATTGTGACATGAGGCAGATTGTATTGTGACATGAGGCAGATTGTATTGTAACATGAGAACGAACCTACCGGAACTGAATTAAAAGATTAATAATCTAATTATTATGAAAATGAAAACCACAACAAAAGTGCTGCTGATTTTAGCTTTTCTGAGTATTCAGTCCCTCAGCCAAAAAGCAGATGCCTGTTCAAGGGTGGTTTATCAGGGGCCAAACGGTATGACACTTACGGCCCGTTCAATGGATTGGACGGGCGATATTCCGGCTAATTTATGGATCTTTCCCAGAGGTCTTGAACGGAATGGAGAAGCCGGAAGTAATTCCATCAGCTGGAAATCAAAATATGGAAGTGTCGTCACGAGTACATGGGATCTGGCTACCTGTGATGGCATGAACGAAAAGGGCCTGGTGGGGAATCTTTTATGGCTGGCTGAGGCCGTTTATCCGGCATTTGAAAAAAATGGCAATCAGAAGGGCCTCTCTGTTTCACTTTGGATGCAATATGCGCTGGACAATTTTGCAACAGTTTCGGAAGTGGTGGATGCCTACAGCAGGAATGATTTTGCAGTAGTATCGGCCAACATTCCCGGAACAAGTCTTTTTGCAACCGTCCATTTGGCAGTTTCTGATGCAAGCGGAGATAACGCTATTTTTGAATATATCAATGGCAAACTGGTGATCCATCACGACAGGAAATATACAACCATGACCAATTCGCCTGTTTTTGATGAGCAATTGGCCATAGGGACCTACTGGAAGGGAATTCCCGGAACCATCATGTTGCCGGGAACCAACAGGGCTGCAGACAGATTCGTAAGGGCTTCATACTACATTGGGGCAATCCCGAAAACTGACAGTACAAGAATAGCAACTGCAAGTATATTCAGTGTGATCAGAAATGTTTCTGTGCCATGGGGTATCTCTTCTGAAACAGAACCCAACATTGCCTCAACAAAGTGGAGGACCGTTTCGGACCAGAAAAATCTTATTTATTACTTCGACAATGTATTAAATCCCTATGTGACGTGGGTGGAATTCAGTAAAATTGATTTCAGTGAAAAGGCCAGGGTCAGGAAACTTAGTCTGGACAAGAATGAAATCTATTCAGGTGAGTCTTCTGCGAATTTCAAAGAGACACAGCCATTCAAATTTTTCTGAATAGATAAATCCTTTAACCTCGATAATTCATCAGCATGATTATCTGAATGAATCTCTTTGTGTTCCTTTGTGCTGGCCTTCGAGTGCCTTTTTTGTAAAAAATGTTTAACCACAAAGGTCGCAAAGTATTTCGCAAAGGAACACAAAGTTTATGAACAAATCAGGTTAAGTGGCAGTTTGAGAATGTGAAACACTGAACAATAGGTATGGTACAATCCAATATCCGGCTCAGAATCATACGTGCTGTCTTCGGCGAAGGGTCGCACAGGTACAAGGCTGCTTCGGCTTCGCTTGCAGTAAGTTCAACCGATAAAAACCGAACCCGGAAAACCTGTTACGGGGAAAATATTCCGGCCCATCTTGAACCTGCTGTCAACCCGCCTTCATGTCTCAAAAAGGCACAAACATCCTTCAAAATATTATTTGAGGAAACCGAGTTTTCCCTTACAAAAAGTGAGGTGATAAAAAGGGAAGGGTTACCCGTGTGTACCAAAGATGGGACGCATGCAGGCAACTGGGAGGTTGCGGGTTATGAGGGAATGTTCAGGGGTGTGAATATCCGGAAATATTACTATTTCCTGAACAACAAGTTTGTATTTGGCGAGATAAGGCTTGGAAAGGAAAGCAATGGTATTTCCCGTGATGCCGGTGATGCCGGATATCAAAGCATTTTCCGGATTGCGCACCAGAAGCTTTGTGAAAGCATTGTTTTGCGCTACCAGGTGAATATCCCGGGCGGCAGCGACGGCTTTTCCATTACTGATCCGGCGGGGAGCACCATCGTTTTCTGTTCCGACGGACAATATACCTGGGTCAGGTTTCTGCAGGCGGGCTCATCCGAAGTAAAAAAAGCCATGGATGAATTGTTCCCCGGGGCGGGATAAATTGTATTATCTTTCACACAGCAGCCTGATTCCACCACAAATTTCAACCATTCCATTTTCCCGGAAACACTCCTGTTTTACCAAACAGGAGAACGTTTTTCTCCCGTTTGGGCAATCGGGACAAGTAAAATTTGCAGGAAATTCGGACGGGAAATATTTTTGCGCAGATTGTATTGTAACATAAGTCTGCTGTCATGAATTACATCCCGAAAAAGAAAGGTCCCACCGGACGTACAATTTTACTGCTCATCCTGGCCCTTGTGGCCGGAGTTTTTGTACAAAGCGCCAAAGCTGTGGCTCCAACCATCACATCCTTTTCCCCTTCCAACGGGCCGGTGGGCACCCTGGTAACCATTACAGGAACCAATCTGGGCAGTCCGACAGCATTTACCATTGGAGGAACAGCTGCGATAGTTGTATCCAATAGCGGAACAACGCTGGTTGGCATGGTGATGCCGGGCGGTACAACCGGGGCGATTTCTGTAACAAACGCCGGCGGCACAGCAACGGCCGCGGGTGACTTCACCATTACCGCCACTCCTTATCCGGGGGCCCAGCAGGGCAATAAACTGGTAGGCACAGGGAATACGGGCTCCGCTCAGCAAGGTATTTCTGTCGCTGTTTCAGCCGACGGAAATACGGCCATTGTGGGAGGACCTGCCGACAATACCAATGTGGGAGCCGTCTGGATCTATACCCGGTCGGGCAGTACCTGGTCACAGCAGGCAAAACTGGTAGGCACAGGGTACCTGGGTATTCCCCGGCAAGGCTGGTCAGTATCTCTTTCAGCCGATGGCAATACGGCCATCGTGGGGGGATATTCTGACAATTCCAGTGTGGGAGCCGCCTGGGTATTTACCCGGTCGGGCAGTACCTGGTCACAGCAGGCAAAACTGGTTGGTTCCGGTTATGTGGGGACCCCTGGCCAGGGCCGATCAGTGTCTCTTTCAGCCGATGGCAATACGGCCATTGTCGGAGGATATGGTGACAATACCAATGTGGGAGCCGCCTGGATCTTCACCCGTTCGGGAAGCGCCTGGTCACAAAAGGGTAGCAAGCTGGTAGGCACTGGAGGTACAGGTGCCATGAACAGACAAGGAACATCAGTGGCGCTATCAGCCGATGGCAATACAGCCATCATCGGAGGAATGGGAGATAATTCCAACACCGGAGCCGCCTGGGTATTTGTCAGTAACACACCCAACTGGACACAGCAGGGCAGTAAGCTGTCAGGCACGCCAAGTACAAGCGCCTATCAAGGCTATTCAGTATCCCTTTCAGCCGATGGCAATACGGCCATCGTAGGAGGAAATTTTGATAATATACAACAAGGAGCCGCCTGGATATTTACCCGCTCGGGAAGTAACTGGAGCCAGCAGGGCAAGCTGACAGGCACAGGTAACACAGGCGCCGCCCAGCAAGGCTGCTCCGTATCGCTTTCAGCCGATGGCAATACGGCCATCGTGGGAGGAATTATGAACAATAGCACAGCCGGAGCAGTTTGGGTATTTACCCGTTCCGGAAGTACCTGGACGCAGCAGGGAAGTGCGCCGATAGTCGGGACCGGAAATACAGGCAACGCCCGTCAAGGGAATTCAGTATCTCTGTCAGCCGATGGCACTACGGCAATGATAGGAGGAAATTATGACAATTCTCAACAGGGAGCCGCCTGGGTATTTGTTCCGGCTATACCTCCGGCCATCACCTCATTTACGCCCTCATCGGCAACTTACGGAGAAACGGTAACCATTACAGGAACAAATTTTACCGGGGTTATCGCCGTGAGCTTTGGCGGAACGGCCGCTGCTTCATTTACGGTGGTTGATGCCACCAGCATTACGGCCGTTGTTTCAACGGGGACAACCGGAAGCGTAAGTGTAACCACCGTGGGAGGCGCCGCAACCTCGGCTGGTACTTTTACTTATGTTGCCCCTTCGCCTCCGACCATCACCTCATTTACTCCCGAATCGGCAGGATACGGAGAAACGGTAACCATTACAGGAACCAATTTCACCGGGGCTTCAGCCGT
>CAISJJ010000208.1 GCA_903885595.1 uncultured Bacteroidales bacterium | reverse complement strand
GCTGCAGCCGTTTGTCGAAAATGCCATCTGGCACGGGCTGATGCAGAAGGAGGGCGAAGGTACCATCACCATTGAAATCAAGAAGCAGGATGAAGAATTCCTGAATATCTCCATCACGGACAACGGCATCGGCCGCGAAAAAGCCGCCGAATTCAAGAGCAAATCAGCCACCCACAAATCTCATGGATTGAAAGTAACTTCCCAGCGGATCGAGATGATGAACAGGCTCAACTCCAGCGGAGCACAGGTAAATATTGTTGATTTGAAGGATGAGCAGGGCAATGCCACCGGTACAAAGGTAGAGTTGATTATCCCATTTTAGATTTGTCCTTTCCCCAACTATTGCCAAAACCCTACCGGTTATAAAGTTTTTCCTACCGGTTATCAATCGGCGCTTGATTTCACCTTTTCTGCAAATTACTTTTGATTGATCGTAAATCGATCAATTCATTCGTAAATCGTAAATCATCCAATCGTAAATTAATATTATCGCCATGAATAAACTTCTACTTATCATCGCAGTATTGGCCATTGGCCAACCAGCAGTATTTTCCCAGGGTTGCCTGCCCGAAGGAATTACATTCACCAGCCAGGCCCAGATAGATAATTTCCAGGCAAATTACCCGGGTTGTACCCAAATAGATGGCAGCGTCAGAATCCAGGGATATGATATCGCCAACCTCAATGGTTTAAGTGTGCTAATCTCAATCGGGGATACGCTGACGCTTGGATATTGCTACCCGCTTGCCAGTTTGACAGGGTTAAATAACCTGACTTCCATCGGCGGAGCCCTTATACTTTATGAAAATTACGCCCTGACAAGTTTAACCGGACTGAATTCGCTGACCTCCATCGGAGGAACCCTTACTATTTACGGAAGCTGGAACATGGCAAGTTTAACCGGGTTGACTTCCCTGACCACTATCGGGGGGGGGCTGGAAGTTGTCAACACCAGCCTGTTAAGTTTAACAGGGCTGAATTCGCTGGCCTCGGTCGGGGGTCACCTTCGGATCTCCGGCAACGGCAACCTGACCAGCCTGGCAGGATTGGAGAATATTACGGCAGGGACAATTACTGATCTGGCAGTTTCTGACAACTATTCACTATCAGACTGCTCTGTGCAGCGAATATGTTCATATTTATCCAGCCCGGGAGGCACTGTTGACATTAATTCCAATGCAACCGGTTGCAACAGCCCCTCGGAGGTAGCAGCAGGCTGCGGCATAACCATATCTTGCCTGCCATACGGGAACTATTATTTTTCTTCCCAGGCGGATGTTGACAATTTTCAAACCATCTACCCGGGATGCACCAATCTGCAGGGAGATGTTACCATAAACGGGAGTGATATTTCAAATCTGAACGGACTGAATGTTATAACATCCATTGCGGGAGGGCTTTATATCTCAGCACGATCCCTGACAAACCTGGCAGGATTGGAAGGTTTATCATCAGTTGGCGGAAACCTTTCCATTTCTGAGACTACCACTATGACCAATTTAACCGGGTTGAATTCGCTAACGAATGTCGGTGGTAACCTGGAGATCCAGAACGGCTACTATTTAACCAGTTTAACCGGATTGAATGCGTTGACTTCGATCGGCGGAAACCTTTTTATTTCGGGAAATTTTTCACTGACAAGTTTAACCGGTCTGAATTCGCTGACCTCCATCGGTGGTAACCTTTACGTTTATTACGGCTATTCCCTCAAAAGTTTAACCGGGCTTAATTCATTGACCTCCATCGGGGGTGACCTGGTGATCAGCAGCAATGACAGCCTGACCAGCCTGGCGGGGCTGGAGAATATTTCAGGTGGGTCCCTCACGAATTTGTCTGTTACCTACAACCATTCATTGTCAATGTGCTCAATACAGGGAATCTGCACTTATTTAGCCAGTCCCGGCGGTATCATTGACATTCAAAACAATGCAACCGGTTGCAACAGCGCCATAGAGGTGGCATTGGGCTGCGGCATTGCGATGCCCTGCCTGACACATGGAAATTATTATTTTTTCACCCAGGCGGATATAGACAACTTTCAAACAGTCTATCCCGGATGCACCAATCTGCAGGGAGACGTTATCATAACCGGGAGTGATATTTCAAATCTGAACGGATTGAATGGTATAACATCCATTTCGGGAGGACTGAATATATCAGGCAACCCCAGCATGGCCAGTCTGACGGGACTGGCAAACCTGGGAACCATAGGAGGCGGTATATCACTTTATTCAAATAACTCCCTGGAAAATCTCGCAGGACTGGGAAACCTGACAACTATCGGAGGGTCGGTCTGGATTTCGTATAACGATTCCCTCAGAAATTTAACCGGGCTGGAAAATATCACCACCATGGGAGGCAGCCTGTCGCTTTATGACAATAATGCCCTGGAAAATTTGACAGGATTGAATTCTCTCACCTCCATTTCGGGGAACCTTCAATTGGGATTGGAAAACTGGTGGTGGGGGTATAATTATTCCCTGACCAATTTGACAGGCCTTGAAAATTTACATTCCATCGGGGGAACCCTTTCAATTTATGGTTATGCCTCTTTGACAAGTTTAACAGGACTCTCAAACCTGGCAACCATCGGAGGCGATCTGTCACTTAATAATGATTTTGCCCTGGAAAATTTATCAGCCCTTGAAAATTTACATTCAATCGGCGGAGCTCTTACGGTTACCGGACAAGCCGCATTAACAAGTTTATCAGGACTGTCGGGTCTGACAACCATCGGGGGCAATTTGTCCCTGTCCGCAAATAATACCCTGACCAGCCTGGCAGCTTTGGAAAACCTGGCAAATGTCGGTGGCAGCATGTCAATTATTTCAAATAATTCCCTGACAAGCCTGGCGGGGCTGGAAAACCTGGCAAACGTCGGTGGAAGCATGTCACTTAGTGCAAATAATTCCCTGGTCAGTCTTGCCGGGCTGAATTCACTGACCTCCATCAGCGGCGACCTGGACATCAACGTCAACAACAGCCTCGCAAGCCTTTCAGGACTGCAGAACCTCACGGCAGGGTCCATCACCAATTTGTCAATAACCGGCAACATTTCATTGTCGACCTGCTCAATACAAGGAATATGCACCTACCTGGCCAACCCTGCCGGTACGATTACCATTCAGAATAATGCAACCGGTTGTAACAGCATCATAGAGGTGGCAGTTGGTTGCGGCGTTACCATCCCCTGCCACGCAGACGGGAATTATAATTTTTTCTCCCAGATGGATGTGGACAATTTTCAATCTGTATATCCCGGCTGCAATGACCTTGCAGGAGATGTCACCATCAGCGGAAGTAATATTTCGAACCTGAACGGATTGAATGCAATAACATCAATTGCCGGTGATCTGTATATTTCAATCAACCCATCCCTGGTCAACCTTTCCGGACTGGACAACCTTGTTTCCATCGGAAGAGGTCTTCATATAAATCAAAACCATACATTGAATTCGATTACAGGACTGGACCATGTGGCTTCCATCGGTGGAAATCTTGAAATCACCAACAATTATGCTCTGACTGATCTAACAGGATTAGGTTCGATCACATCCCTCCCCGGAGTGTTCGTAACAGGAAACGCGGCCCTGACAAACCTTTCGGGGCTGAACAACCTGCATACGGTTGACGGAAATGTTATCATAGGTGCTGTTAGTTACGGCGGAAGGAACCCGCATCTGGTCAGCCTGCACGGACTGGAGGGGTTACACACGATCGGGGGAGATCTCAGTGTAAGTATGAACTTTTTACTGGCCGATTTAACCGCATTGGCAGGATTAACCTCCATCGGGGGAAGTCTTTCCCTTTTCGGCAACCTTGCCCTGCCCTCCCTGTCGGGCCTCGATCACCTGGCCATGATCGCAAGCAGCCTTGTGGTTAAATATTGTCTCGCACTGGAAAACCTGCACGGGCTTGAGGGCCTGACCTCCATCGGCGGTGCAATTGATGTCGGCAACAACGACAGCCTGACCAGCCTGGAGGGGTTGAATAATATCAACGCCGGGTCCATCACCAACTTAATGATCTATGGCAACCATGCTTTAGCGACCTGTGCAGTGCAAAGTATCTGCGATTATCTGGCCAGTCCCGGTGGCGCTGTTACAATCACTAACAATTCAACCGGTTGTAACACCCCTGAAGAGGTGCAGGAAGCGTGCCTGGTATCGGTGGAGGAGGTCATTCCAACGGATAAATTCTCACTTTATCCCAATCCTGCTGATAAATCGGTGACAATTTCACTAAAAAACGGTGATGCCATTTCGACTGTTTCAATTTATGGAATGACCGGTCGGGAACTCATCAGGCAACACGTAGAAGGTCCCAGGTTTGAATTGAATGTCAGTTCGCTTCCAAAAGGAATCTACTTCATCAGGATGGTAAATGATAAAAAGATTGAAATCGAAAAGTTCGTAAAAGAATAAAAGAATGACAAGAATGACGAATATGCGAATGACGAATGACTATTAGCAAGTTTATTCGTTGTTCGTCATTCATGTCATTCGCATATTTATTACATGTTGTATTTTTACCAAAGTGAAATCTACCTCCCACAATATTTGGTTACCACTTCTCCTGCTCTTTCTTCTCAGCGGAACTGCGTTTCCACAAAAAAAAGTGGCTGATTCACTGAGGAAACTGATCGAAAAAGAGACCAATGATACCAGCAAAGTGAAACTGCTGATCAAACTCGGATTCAATTCTGACACCAAAGATTCGGCGGAAGTAAAGTGTTTCAGGGAAGTATATGCACTCTCGAAAAAAAGAAATTTCTTATACGGGCTGGCTTATTTTCATTGTTACGAAGGGATAAGGCTGTGGAAAAACCGAAATTACTATGAAGCCCTTGAAAAATATAAAACATGTATTGATGAAATGGATTCATTACATGTTATACAACCAAATTATTCTCCGCTTGCATTCATTCGCGTCCTTTTCAATTCGGTGGGCAAACAGGAGGAGAAGTTTCAATACTATACGGATAAGCTTGCCTGGTACATGAAAAACGGACCCATTGAAAATACGGCGACTTGCTTACATGGGATCGGAGGATATTATGGGCTACTTGGCGACCATGACAAGGCAATCGGTTATTACCTGCGCGCCATGGATGTTTATAAAACTTTTGATCCGGCCGGCTATGCAAATGAGCTGGAAGCAATTGGCACCGAGTACCTTGAATGGGGCAATCTTGATAAAGCGGAAAAATATCTGAAATCAGCACTGGATGATAAATTTTCTGACCAGTTTTACTGTTATCATCATTTAGGCAATCTCTATTTTAAAAGACATGATTACAAACAGGCACTACACTATTTTTTTTTAGCAAAACGATATTATTCACAACCTGAGTCCCGTGCCATGAACCTGGTGATGTGTGCCGCAGTTCACCTGCAGTTCAAATCAAACGACAGTGCACGCATTTACCTTGACAGTGCCGAGAAGATAAGGAGAATGGAAAAACTGGAGATCACTTTTACAACCGGAAATCTCGAAATAGACTATTACTTCTTCAAATACTATCTGACTCTGGGAAGTAAAAATCACGCCATTCGATTCCTTAAAGCGGCATTACAGGAAGCCCAATCTGCAAAGCTGATGTCTCTGGTTTTGAAATACACCAATGAACTCAATTTATTTTTCCTGCAGAATGGCGATTCACTTCAGGCATTTCGCTACTTACTGCAGTTCCATAATTTACAGGATTCAGTGACCACGATGAGCACGCTGGCACGAATTGCTACGTTTGAAATCGAACAACAACAGCAACAGAAAGAAGATGAAATACAACAACTTCAAATTCAAAAAACAACCCAACGCAATTATTACCTGATCGGCGGAATTTTATTACTGCTGATCGTCCTGGCCATTCTCAGCCGTCTGCGCTATAAACGAAAAAGAGACAAAGAGCAGCTTACCTCGGATTTCAAAAAGCAACTTGCCCAGGCCGAAACCAAGGCCCTGCGTGCGCAGATGAATCCGCATTTCATCTTTAACAGCCTGAACTCCATCAACAGCTTTGTGATGGATCAAAAACATGAGATTGCCTCCGACTACCTGATCAAGTTCTCGAAACTGATCCGGCTGATCCTCGATAATTCCCGTAGTGAAACGATCTCGATTGAAAAAGAACTGGAAACGTTAAAGTTATACGTTTTGCTTGAGGCCGCCCGTTTTGACAACAGATTTAAGTGCGTTTATCACATTGCTGAAGATGTGGAAACCAGTTCCATCATGATCCCGCCTATGCTGCTGCAGCCGTTTGTCGAAAATGCCATCTGGCACGGGCTGATGCAGAAGGAGGGCGAAGG
>CAISJJ010000207.1 GCA_903885595.1 uncultured Bacteroidales bacterium | reverse complement strand
GGGGTGAGGTGGGGTGATGAAAATCATCCAAAAACTGGTTTTAAATTGATCCCATTTTTATTCCTCATTGCATAAGCGGAACAAAAATAGGATCAGTTTTTCACTAAAATATGTGGCAATTTTCATCAGCCCACCCGAAGTCGGGCAATACCTGGTTTCGTGCCTTTCGTGGTTTAAAAGTAGGGGCGACCGGCCGGTCGCCCTTACTCACCGTAAAGATGGGCGACCGCCTACGGGTTTATCACATCAAACACACGAAACCCCTGATTGCCGAAGCAGTAGATAACATGCAGACTGATTCGGGCTTCGGCATACTGTATCTTCAATCCCGCAGCATATCCCAGTATCTGTTCCGTATCCGCTTCCTGAAGTGTAAAATTCTCAACCGTCGTTTTCATTTTTGTCAGATCGGCATTGGAATAATATTTGAATTCGATCACCCAACGCCTGCCGGCAAACTTTTCATGAAATTTGCCGATGAATTCCAGATCGCTTTTGCCCTGGGGGTAGGAACTTTCCACCGTAAACGCCAGCCAGGATGACAGATACCGGCTGCACAGCTCGTAAAATGTGGTGCGGTAAAAGTTTTCGTTTACCTGCGCAAATATGGCCTCCGGCAACTGGGACACATACTCCCGCCAATATCCGGCAAACAGGCTTTCGATATCTGGCTGCATAACAAACGACTCCATGATTTCAGTAAAACGGGTGGAAACGTCGATCCGGTGCAACTCGTTGAAGTATTCCACAAATATCTGTCGCATGTTCAGATTGGGAAGCTTCAGGTAAAAATGATCCTGTATAGTCAGCATCCCCAGATAATAAAACGATATGGGAAAAAAGCCCTTGTCGAAAAACTGCTTCATATCAAATTTGGTAATCAAATAATTGCGGTCGTATCTGATTGCATTGTTTGTAACCAGCTTGTCCACAAACTCTTCGGTGCTGCCCGGATACGACGTTGTAATGCGCCGGACCCAGGATAGATCGGTTCTCAGGTTCAGATCGGTTAAAAACTCCGGCGCTTCCTTGTATCGACAATAGTGGTTCAAAAAATAGGCCAAAAGCGTCGGATTATAAACTGCTTCACTGTTGGATGACGCAAAGTGATAGCCATTGTAATGGGTTAACAGGATCGATTCGATATATTGCCTCTGGGTGGCGGAAATTTCATAGTCCATGCAGATATCGCTCAGGAGGCTGTCAACTTCGGATTGCGTAAACCCCAGCATGGGTTCAAATGTTTTATCCAGCGTAATGAAGCTGGCGATATTGAAGGCGGATGCCAGCTCATCCATGGTTACGGGCAGCACCCCGGTGATGAATACATTGGCGATGGCGCCGGTTTTTCTGCCTTCCTTCAGGGTTTTGAAAAAGGTTTTTAAAAAGCTGTCATCGCCGGTAAGCTGATGGTAAAGATGATCTTTTCTGCCCGTGATGAGTTGATTGGCGAAATTGTCGTATTCATCAATTATGACATACAGCTTCGGTGAATCATTCCGGGAAATATGGCCGAGAATGGTTTTTAGATTATCGTTTCCATTGGCTTTGAAATCAATTTCCACAGGACACTGAAACCAGTTCCGATACAGGTTGACCAAGGTTTTCATTTTAATGTTGCAGGTCGTATTGAAGCTGACCTCAATATCCCTCAAATTTCCGTTATAATCCACGGTTGAAAAATCCAGATGCAGAACAATAAAAGCATTTTTCAGCGGCGTTGGGTTGTTCCCGATCCAGGTAGCGCCAAACAGCTCGTCGAACCGGTCTTTCTGATGAATGCTGTAATAACATTCCAGAATCCGGCACCACAAGGACTTGCCAAACCGCCGGGGGCGAAGAAACACTGGATTCCGAATCATTTCCAGCTCTGGGATATACCGGGTTTTATCTACAAAATAACCGTTTTCAGCGATTATCTCTTCATAGTTGGCCACACCGTATAGAATGCGTTTTTTCATCGGAATCCCCTTTTGAAGTATGAACATGACCAGTCTTATATTTTAGCCAGTATGAGCAGGATAAAGGTAAACATTCAGCCCCCCAGCAGGGAAGGTTGGGAATTTATAATAAAAAGTGATCTGCAGAATTAAGCATTTTGAATCTTTACCATGAAAATACATTTTGAACCACAGAAATACGGATAAAAATATTGCGTCATTCCGGAAGATGCCGACATGAAAGTCGGCGCATGCGATGCGATGGATACGACACCGGTTTTTGCAACATTTTTAAGGATGACGCATATCAATATGGCAACTAACATATTAAAAGGGACCTTATTACAACAGTGCTGACGCATGATAATAAAGATCGAGATACGACAAGGGTTGCTTTGTGGTAGAGTAGCGTTGATTCATTATTCATTACGAGAGGCTATGGCACCCTTGAATTCCGAAAAATCAATGCCGATGATTCAATTTGATATTCAGGAGATTTGATGGTAAGAATGGCTACCCACATAAGCCGGGACACTTTTACTTCCAAGTACTTACGAGAGCAACCCACCTACGTCGTCTGGACAGGGGCAATTCCAGTATTTGAGTGATGAGCCGCATTGAAAGTG
>CAISJJ010000206.1 GCA_903885595.1 uncultured Bacteroidales bacterium | reverse complement strand
TGTTTACAGCTATCTGCGAAAACAATAAACAGTTAATGAAAAAAATGAATAGTATTAAAATGGATATTTTTTTCATGTGTTATTGCATTGAAAAAAAAATGACTGCTCTCCTGTTGTAAAAACTAACAACCGAATTATTTACCCTTGCCTCTCGATGTATTACCGGTTACAGGTTTGCCAGGTACGGCTGGGTTGTCTGCCATGTTCTGGATGCAACGCACCGAATAGCCATAGGCCATTTCCCAGCTGTAAATACGACTGTAAGTACTGGCAAAGTCTAAAGTCCATGCCCAGGCCAATGAACTCCATGTACTGCTCCAGTAAGTTCCGGCAGAGCCAGGGAGATTAAGCCAACCATCATAGTAGTCAAGATATCCTGCAGCATGTAGCTTCAAAGCAGAGTTCCAGGGTCCGTTCCAATCGGTCCATCCTCCGGCTGTTTGCACATTATTCCATTCTGTTTGAGTTGGAATACGGAAACCGGCGCCAATTTCAATGTTGCACGGATCATTGTTATAAGTCCAGTGCGAAAACTGGGTGATTGAAGTTATGACCCAGGAAGGCGTAACGGTTGTGCCCGCAAACTGGTACCCCTGCTTAAGGTTGAACTGCCAGTACCATCCTCCCGACGCCTCAGTGGGATCATCAACCGAGGTTGCCTGATGGTCGGCGCCAAGGTTGCTGGTAATCCAGCATTTACCTGGTTCACCGGGTACACCTGTGACTGTACCATAAGTTACAGTTTTAGTCACTGGCGCCACGTCTCCCGCCATGTGGTAAAGGATGAAGGAATCACCGCAGGTCCAGCAGGGATTTGTTGTTTGGGTTAAAGCTGTCGAAGTCGAAAATCCGCATTCGTTGTAGGCCCATACATAACTGGAATACTCCGTTCCGCAGTAAAGTCCTGTTTCAGTCCAGGTTAGAACTGTGCCCATATCATAAGCCGTGGATAAGTCATCAACATAATTCCACATATACCCGGTTGCGTCAGGCACCGCATTCCAGTTCCACTCAATCCCATAGGAATAAGGTATTTGTGTACCTGCAGCCGGAGGAGCAGGATTTGCTGCCAGGGTACTTTGAGATAAAACTGTCACTTCGCTGTTATCACCACAAACATTGTAGGCCCATACATATGCTCTGTATAACCTTGAACAGTATAGCCCTGTTTCGGTATAGCTGGTATTCATGCCCATATCAATCGCTGAGCTGTAATCGTCGGTATAATTCCATTTATATCCGGTAGCAAATTCTGCAGGATTCCACATCCAGACTATCTGATCAGCCGAGGGAACATGTGTGCCACTCAATGGGGCTTCTATCATACAATAAGCTGGCAATATCTTCCATATCCCACCAGTGTATATCGAGACCGCACTTGAATTACCGGTTCCACAATCGGTGCAAAAAACGATAAGTCCTTCGGCAGGATTTTGAATCGCATTACGCTGAACGAGTGTCATTCGTGGTGGCAGAAACCCCTTTATTGTCGATTTAACATCAAGCATTGCCGACCCATTGGGCTGTGTGCCATCGCTGTTAACCGCTACCTGCGAAAACAGTGAACCACTGCTGAGCAGTAGCAAAATGATCAAAAAGGGTACTTTTTTCATGTAACAAGGTTTAAATTTGATTTAAACGACAGTTTTTCAGATTATAATTTTAAATCCCGGAGCAACCATTGGTGAGAATACAATTTTCAGGAAATTCATTTTCAATCTTGCAACACACCAACACCTGTATGATTATCAATTATCACCTAAATTGTCTGACATCAATTGGTTTTAATGACCTTTGTAATTTCAGACCGCTCACCCGATTGCACCTGCACCATGTAAATTCCGGCAGGCTTGCCCAACAGGGAGAACTGGTATTGCTTTTCACCATTGATATTTTTTTGTAAAAGCTTTCCACCTTGCATGCCATAAACGGTGACATTGGCAGTTGAGTTTATACCGGATTCAATCAGCTCAACAATAACCAAGTCAGTTGTGGGGTTCGGATAAACTCTTATGAATTGGTTCTTCACCAATGTTTCAACCCCCAGCGTTTGCTCATTCCGAAGATTGGCCACCAGCGGGTTGAATGAACTTCCACAGTAATTGTTAGTGGTTGTAATGTATCCATGCAGAATCCCTCCAAAGTTAACTTTGGTTCCGGCAAGCATGATTATTTTATTTCCCGCTATAAGTGTGACATTTCCCCCATTCTCAACCAGGAAAGTGGCTCCATTCCCCGCAACAGTCAATACCTGGGTTGCATCATAGCAATTGGTTATTCCGTTTGCGATAAAAATGTTGGCAAGTTCCTGGTTTGCAGGTGGCGTTGAACTCTTAATCCCTGTAAATGAACTGAAAGTGGTGATACCTGTAGCCGTCAATTGGTGCAGGGAAGAATTGGCAAGTCCATAAGTTACCCAGGGAACCGGGCTGACTTTTGTACAGGAGATCAGGTTTTCAGATCCGGTCACATCCGTTGAAATATAGGTGAAGATTGCATTACAGGAAAAGTTTGTGATGCCCGATTGCGTTAAAGTCCAGTAACGGTTCAGATAGTTTCCGGTGATATTGGGATCGGGAAATGATTCATTTCTCAGGCTCACCCCAACATAATTGCCACCTGTGAACATTCCTCCGCTGAAGACGAGGGTAACCGGTGAATAATCGGCTGTACCGGCATCATCTCCAACCGGATAGGTAAAACTTCCGGAAAATGATGCCGGGAATTCCTTTCGAAGCTCCCCTGTTCCTGTAACGATGATCATTTTTGCCGCAGAAAATGATCCCGCGATAATTGCCGGCAAACCCAGAAGCAGGTTATTATCTCCAAGTATGACACGTCCATTTGCAAGGGTCAGTAAATCTGTAACGGTTGTATTACCGCCAATAGCGACTCCTGCTGAATTATCCACAACAAAGCTGTTCAGGATATTCTTCCCGCTGATAGTTTGTCTGACAGTACCCGAAAATTCCGCTGTTCCTGTTCCTATTGGATTGGCCGAGACATTCTCGTTTGTGAAATCCTTTTTCAGGATCAGGATTCCTGCGTTATCAAGGGTTGCTCCATTTTTCACTACCAGATTTTCGGACGAAACAACGGTAGTTCCTGGTAAAACTTTAAAGGATGTTCCGCCGGAAATGATGTTTTCTGCCGTAACCGGGGAAAAGCCGGTGAAGATCAGACCAAGCGTTGCAAGAATTGCAGTACCCGGCATACTGATTATTTTTTCCGAAATAAGATTGCGATGATTCATATTGAAGAGTATGAGCATTAATTCGTCTTTGAATTCATAAATAAAATCCTGGTATACTGCACTAGAAAACTTGTATATGTATATTCAAAAATCTGTTGCAGGATTTATAATATCAGGTACTCAAATAATTTTAACCTCTTTAATAATGTATACAAAGATGAAAGGATGGAAAAATATCTGCAATAGCCCGAACGGGTCATTTTCAGAATCAGATAAGTTTTTCCTTGAAAGCTTTTACCACAACCTGGGCACGCGAGTGAACCTGTAGTTTCTCATAGATGTTTTTAATGTGGTTGCGCACGGTTTGCGCACTGATAAACAACTTATCGGCCATTGAATCGTTTGTCATACCCTGGGCGATCAGTACCAGAATTTCTTTTTCGCGTAGTGTGAGATTGGACGGAGACTCCGGTTTGGCAGGTATAGGCTTGAAAAATGCCATCACCTGTTTTGCCACCATGGGGGTTAAGGCCGCACCTCCTTCATATACCTGTTGAATTGCATCCAGTATTTTGTGCGGACTTGATTTTTTCAGGATATAGCCGTCAGCGCCGTTTTTAATAGCTTCAAAAATGTGGTAATCATCCTCGAGGATGGTAAGCATAATGATTTTCTGTTCAGGATTCCTTGTCTTGAAAATCTGGATGGCTTCTAAACCGGATAAACCCGGAAGACTGATGTCCAGCATTATGACATCAGTTGCAGCATAGTCCTCCAGGGCATCCTCAACCGAAGGATGCGCCCAGGCGATGGTATAATCTGAAAAGGATGAAATCAGATACACCAGGCTCTGTCTGAATTCTGAATGATCTTCAACAATGCCTATTGATATACCCATTTGAAATTTTTATACAAAGTAAAGCCGAAAAATCCTGAAATGAATAGCCCTATCGGGTCATATTTTAAAATGCAAAATAATTTCTGTTCCTGTTCCTTTAACCGAACGAATTTTAAAGGCAATTCCTGATTCCTGGGCTCTTCTATGCATATTTAGCAGTCCATTGCCCTGCGTTCCTTTTTTATTTTCCCTGGCATCATCAAAACCTGCTCCATCATCCTTAAGGCATATCGTACATATGTTTCCTTCAAGCACAGCGCTGAATTCAACATTTTTGGCCAATGCATGCCGCAAAATATTGTGCAATCCTTCTTTCAGTATCAGGAATGAATCGTTACGGAGCTTTTCCTGCAGAATTACCGGTTCGTCAGGTATTTCAATGGATGAACGGAAATTGATCTTGTTGTCGGTAAGAACCTCAAGCATGTAGTTGCTTATTTTTGAGATCAGACTCTGCAATGAATCATTCCGGGGAGAAGTCATCCAGATGATATCGGAAATGGATTGCAGCGCTGATTGGGTAAGCCCTGCAATTTTGACAGGAAGCCTGTTAAATTCAGGTTGCGTAGGTTCTTTCATTTCCTTTAGCGTTTCAGAATAGATGGAAATACTGCCAAGGGTTGAGGCCAGATCATCGTGCAGGTCACGTGACAACTTCTCGCGTAACTCCAGTTTTTCTTTTTGCGCCAGCCTCTGCATCAAAATCCTGCCAATAAATAGATATTCTATAGCCAGGAGGCCCATTGCAACAATTGGCGCTATAAAAAACGAGACTGAAAACCACTGAAAAAGGAAAACCTGATTGACAAAAATAAAAACAATGAAAATAAATCCGCTTGTCAGATATCGAAGTATGACAATGTTGCGGTTACTCTTACGCAGTTTCAGGTTATATAAAACCAATAGCACAAAAATCATCAGGTACTTGATGATTTCAGGTTGATTTTCTTGGTCGGTTAAGAAACCCGCGGTACGGTTCCTGCTTTCAGTATAAAATGCCGGCAAACCATTCAATTCACGAATGTTCAGCATGTTTCCTGCTGTTATGTGGTCGACTCTGATTGTATCATGAGAAGATGGGAATTTGACCATAGCATAGTATTCAGATCCCGGAACAATACCAAATATCATCTCCTTGGCTGAAACCGATCCGTAACCGCCTCCACAGTTTAACTCCCGGTAACCGGCCGGAATTCCGGATTGTCCATTGCCTGAAATCTCGTACAGCCATACCTTTGCTCCAACCGCGTCTTTGTTTGAGCGCACTCCCTCAAGCTTAAACTTTACAAAGCTTCTTTTTTCGGTAATGTTCAGGAACAGACTGCTGTTACCGTTGATATAGTTTGCTACATAAAGATCAGGATCTCCATCATTGTCAACATCACCTGTAGCACAGCCGGTGCAATATCCGCTCAATTCAGCTCCAAAAGCTGCCGTCATATCTGTAAAATATTCTCCATTTATGTTCTTATAGAAAACATTCTCCCCTACATTGGTAACGTATAAATCCTGGAACCCATCCAGGTCAAAGTCGGCAAATACAGCGCCATTACTCATGGTCTTTTCAGGCCGGAAATAATTTCGTGTTTTATCTGTAAATAAACCATTTCCGTCATTCAAATAAAGTTTGTTCCCATTATCCCGGTTTGCGATGAACAGGTCAATAAAACCATCATTGTTTACATCGGCAAAAGCAACACCATTGCTTTTTGAGGGTACTGCTTTTATCAGGTCGGTATGCTTGGAAACATCCCGAAAACGGATACTTCCCTTTTTCGATTCATTGATATATAATTTATTGGATGGATACCAGAAGGTGACGCATAAATCAGCGTAACCATCATTGTTCACATCACCAAACGACGCACACATTCCACCTCCTGCCGAACCAAGCCCGGAAGAGCCCGTAATATCTTCAAAATGACCGGTACCATCATTTTCGAATAGCCTGTTCGACCCCTCTTCATTGGTGATGAACAAATCAAGATCACCATCGTTATCAACATCTGAAAAAGCTGCAGCATTTGAGCGCTTCATATCCACACATGCCCGGTCGTTTTTTGCTGAAACATTCCTGAAATACCCGTTGCCCCGGTTAAGCAAAAGCTTGTTGGCACTGTTAAGATAACAGAGGTAAATATCCTGATCGTTGTCATTGTCAATGTCAGCCGCACATATGCCTAATTTAAGTTCATTCTGAACCGTGCTGTTTTCAGGGTTAATCACTCCGATCGCATTTCGCTTCGCTGCTTCCTCTGTAAAACCATATCCTGATGACAGCCTTTTTGATGTTGAAAAATTATTTATATACAACCGATTTTGTTCATAGATGCGCACGGCATAAATATCCGTTTTATCATCCCCGTTGAAATCAGCCATGGCTACACCATACTCATCATCGGTATTTATTCCGTAAACAATGAGTTTATACAATGAAAACCCCTGGTTCTCCTCAATATAAGGGGAGAACTTTTTTTTGCCGCTATAAAGCAGACGACCGTTATCACCACATATCCAAACATCATTGGAATCTGTTACCACCACACCCGTGAGATTCTCATTACATTTTACCTCATGGTACAGCAATCGCCCACCCGCATATATCATGATCAGACCTTTTTCGCCAACCATAAGCACAGAGCCGTTCTGCATTAAAGTCATTTTATTCACACGGAGGTAATCGTTATTTCTATGTATCATTTTTACACCTGATCCATCAACCCGAAATAATTCCTTACCTGAAAGTACATATCCATCATGCATTTCAGAAAAACAAAAATCGGTTACGGGTTTCTCCGACAGTATCCTATGATAACCTCCTCTCTCATACAAAAATAATTCACCTTTGCCCGTAAGGATATAAAAATCAACTAAATCCTTACTGAATATTTTGATAATACTTGAACGGGCAGGTGACGGTGGCAGCATCCTGAACACCCCGTTTTCATATATTGCCATGTCGGCAAAACCAGTAAACAAGGCCTTGTTTTCGGAAATAAAAAACATTGAAGTGATGGAATTGGCCAACGGTGGCCTGAGATTCTCAGTTATTCCATCATGATAATGATACAACAAACAGGTACTTGTAACCTGATTTATATTGAACCAAACATCGCTGGCTGATAAAGCATTCAAAAAGAAAATATTTCCTTCAACCGGAAAAACAAGTTTTTTCCAGGCATCTTTTTCCAGGAAATATATTTTATCCGTGAGAAAATAAACGCCCTGATGCTTATCATGTACGATATATCGGATATCCGACCTGGTGCCGGAGTTGATTTTTCTGAAATTAACAGATTGACCTGCAAGTTGTTCGCAGATCACCAGCAGCATAATAACCTCGAGATAAAAAACGGAATTTACAAGCCAATTGAAGTTGTTGCCCATAAAACAAATATACTTTTTCTTTTTACAACAAACATTAACTCCTTTGCATCAAAACTGAAGGCAATTTTTCCGAAATTTGTGTCTGAAACAAAGCTATCGGGAAGGAATTCTGAATGAAGCCAGCTAATCACAAAGGAAGCAGAATACATTCCAGGTACAACCGGGAACAGGTTATTCCCGTGGCGTGTGTTCATTATCACCATTGATAATCTCACTTTGTCGAAGATCAGCCTGATGAAATGCAATTAGTATCAGGCGTTTCACTTCGGGTCTCCATTCACATTGTTTCTGGAGTTGGCTGAGCAGAAATTATAAACAGAAAGTAATCCGGAATTTATGACAACCTATTACAATAAAGGCAACAAACCGACAAAGTTGGGGTTCGGTGAAGGATTGCTGGAGGCTGGCCTGCGAAATCAGGAGGTTGTTTGCATTGGAGCCGATATCACCACCTCGGTGGGATGCAATTTATTTGCCGATGCCCTCCCCCATCGTTTTATTTCACTTGGAATCGCCGAGCAGAATTGCCTGGGGGTTGCAACGGGCCTGGCCCTGGAAGGGAAGATCCCTGTTTTCTCAACCTACGGGGTTTTTGCAGCGCTCAGAGCCGCTGATCAGATCAGGGTTTCCGTTTGTTATAACAATGTTCATGTTGTCATAGGAGGCGCCCATGCCGGTGTTTCAGTGGGCCCCGATGGCGCAACTCACCAGGCGCTCGAGGATATAGGGATCATGCGTGTTTTGCCAAACATGACCGTTCTTTCACCTTGCGATGCAACCCAGGCCCGTCTTGCAACCATTGCCGCCATCGAACAATGCAAAGGCCCTGTTTATATCAGGTTTGGTCGTGAGGCAATGCCTGATTTCACCTCGGATGTCATGGGATTTGAGATCGGAAAATCACAATTGCTCCGCGATGGAAATGACCTTACGCTCATTGCAACAGGGCACATGGCATGGGAAGCATTGCTTGCGGCTGACATTCTTGAAACCAGCGGAATACGGGCACGGGTGATCAATGTGCATACCATCAAACCCATCGATAAAGATGCGATCATTCGAGCTGCAAGAGAAACCGGCGCCATTGTAACCGCAGAGGAGCACCAGGTTCACACCGGTCTTGGCAGCGCCGTGGCCGAAGTGGTTGTTCAGCATTATCCCGTGCCCATGGCATTCATCGGAATGCCCGACTGTTTCGGTGAATCAGGCGCCCCACGGCAACTCATGGAGAAATACGGGATGACAGCAGCGGCAATTGCTGAAGCTGGAAAAAAAATATCTTTGGTTACGCCAAACACGTAACGCGGGACACGGGACGCGGGACGCGGGACGTAGGACTTGCCAGCTTACCAACTTACCAACTTACCAACTTACCAGCTTCTTTCAACAATCCCCTCCGGATAGACAATCCTATCCAGGGTAAGCCCTTTACCAGGAACCGAATCGCCGGCATTTGAACGGTTTTTGCTCTTAATAATCGATTCAAGTTCTTCCATGGCAATCTTGCCGGTTCCCAATTGCAACAATGTTCCAACAATGGCCCGGACCATATTCCGGAGGAAACGGTCAGCTGTAATGGTAAAAACAAGTTCCGATCCTTCCGTTTCCCACCGGGCATGGCTGATCTTGCAAATGTTGGTCATGGTGTCAGTATCCACCTTTGAAAAGGAGGTAAAATCATCATATTTCATAATCAGTGACGCTCCGTTATTCATAAGCGCTTGATCAATGGGACCGTAAATGTGATGCGTGAAATCGCGGCGGAATGGATTTTTGCACCTGGCAATACAATAGCGGTAAGTCCTCGATATGGCGCTGAAACGGGCGTGGACATTCTCCTTCACAGGGAAAATCATAAACAATGCTATGTCGCCTCCAAGATATCCATTCAACCTGAAAACCAATTTTTCACATTCGCCAGCTGTCAGTTGCTGATTGAAATCAAAATGTGCAAAGAATTCATTTGCATGAACACCGGTATCAGTCCGTCCGGCCCCGGTTAACGCTACAGGTGTGCGCAACATCATTGCCATCGCCTCTTCAAGCGTTTGTTGAACGGTAATTCCGTTAGGCTGTCGCTGCCAGCCATGGAAACGGGTGCCGTCGTAGGCCAAACGAATGAAGTGTCTGTAAAAGCTCATGTTGTTCAAGCAGATCCACGCAAATGTAAGAAAAAAACCACCGCAGCTGAACTCAATTTAGACCATATATAAATTAATAAAAAACCAGAAAATTACACTCTCTGTGAAATAAATAACAAAGATAATTGATACATTTGCATGGAAATTTGTTAATATTTTCACAATCAACAACGGAAGCAAGTTAAAACACTATATATTAACAATTTAAAATATTTTTTATGACTGATTGCAAATCATTAATCCATGAATTAGCTGACAAATATGGCCGGGAAAGATCCAGTTTGCTGCCGATTCTGCAGGGAGTAGTTGCGAAAAACAATTTTCTGTCAGACACCTGTATGACAGACATTGCCAAAGAACTTGATCTTTCCGCCGCCCAGGTTTTTGGAACGGCAACCTTTTATTCATTTCTCGATACTCAACCCCGGGGCGAATATGTTATCAGGGTTTGTAAAACAATTACCTGTGACATGCATGGTAAGAAGACAATAATTCAGACATTGGAAGACATGCTGAAAATAAAGGTCGGGGAAACCACTCCGAATAAAAAATTCACCCTTCTGGAGACGAACTGCCTCGGGTGGTGTCATGAAGGTCCGGCCATGCTGATCAACGACACTCCGTATAGCGGCCTCACCACCGAAAAGGTGCATGATATCATCAGTGAATATGTCAATAAAAAATAACAATCATAGAAAATAGGAGAAACAGTCATGTCAGAACAAACCCTTAAAAGAGTTGACTTAATCTTCGGGGAGTATTCCAACGAAAAATATAAGGTTTTAGCAAGTACACTGGAGCGAACCAACGATGATATCCTGAACGACCTTTTAGAATCAGGCCTTCGCGGCCGTGGTGGCGCCGGTTTTCCGACAGCCATGAAATGGAAATACACAGCTGAGACACCTGGTGATGAAAAGTATGTGGTGTGTAACGCCGATGAAGGAGAGCCGGGCACATTCAAAGATCGTGAAATTTTATACCGAGTTCCCCGCAAGGTGTTTTCGGGAATGGCGATTTGTGGTAAAGTAATCGGCGCAAAAAAAGGATACATGTACCTCCGTGGCGAATACAAATTCATGGTTCCTGATTTAATTAAGGAACTTGATTCATACCACGAGCATGTTAAAGAGCTTGGTTTTGATTTTACCATTGAAATCCGCATGGGATCGGGGGCTTATATCTGCGGGGAAGAAAGCGCCTTATTTGAATCGATGGAAGGCGGACGCGGCGAACCCCGCAACAAACCTCCCTACCCTACCACCAGTGGTTTCATGAAAAAACCCACCGTGATCAACAATGTGGAAACATTTGTTAATGTGCTTATGATCATGCGCCTGGGCCCTGATCAGTATAAAAAACTTGGGACCACCGACTCCCGCGGGTCAAAGGTGTTTTCTGTTTCCGGCGATACACCCATCCCCGGGATTTATGAACTTGAACTTGGCATGCCCCTCGACCGTTTTGTCGATGAATTCGGCGACGGAGACACCAAGGCTGTCCAGGTTGGAGGAGCATCAGGATTCTGCGTGCCACGTAAGAAATTTAAGGATACAGTCATTGGCTTTGAAGGTGTGCCTACCGGTGGTTCCATGATGATCTTCAACAGCTCACGCTCCATGTATAATGTGCTGCACAATTACCTTGAGTTCTTTGAAGAAGAATCCTGCGGTCAGTGCACACCATGCCGCGTCGGATGCCAGCAATTGCTTAAAGGCATCGTTGCTGTGAAAAAAGGCGAAAAGAAAGCTTTATATCTTGACCAGCTCATGAAACTGAGTGAAAGTATGAAGATCACCGCAAAATGTGGCCTGGGTCAATCCGTAGCCAATTCATTCTCATCCATTGTCAACAACTTCAAGGAAGAGATGATTTATTAATCCAGTATTAACAAGAAATTATAACAACAAGTTATGGCTAAAAATATAAATCTAACGATAGACGGTATAAACGTTACGGTTGATGAAGGCGCCACCATCCTCGAAGCAGCCCGTAAACTAAACATTCACATTCCTACGCTTTGCTACCACGAAGATCTTTGTGTTGCCGGTAATTGCCGTGTTTGCGTCGTGGAACAGGAGAAAGTCCGCAATCTGCCGGCCTCCTGTGCAACACCCGCAACCGAAGGAATGGTGATCCATACCAACAGTATGAAGGTTCGCATGGCGCGTAAACACATTGTTGAGTTACTGCTTTCTGAACACAATGCCGATTGTACCAAATGTTACAAAAACGGCAATTGTGAGCTCCAGGGGCTTGCTTCTCAGATGCTTACCGGCGACCACCTGTTTCTCGACCTGGTTCCCGATAAAAAATACACCATCGACATGTTCAACACGGCCATCATCAAGGATGACAGCCGCTGTATCCGTTGTCAGCGCTGCGTGCGCACCTGCGAGGAATTGCAGAGTGTCAGCGCCTTAGGTGTTGCTTACAAAGGCAATAAAATGAAGATTTCCACCTTTTTTGAACATTCATTGTTTGAGGTGGTCTGCACCAATTGCGGTCAGTGTGTAAACCGCTGCCCGACCGGCGCGCTCATTGAACGTAATTATATCGACCAGGTCTGGGATGCCATTTATGATCCAAACAAACACGTTGTCGTTCAAACAGCTCCTGCCGTTCGCGTTGCCCTGGGCGAAGCGCTTGGTATGGCAACCGGCAAGATCGTTACCGGCAAGATGGTAGCTGCACTCAGGCGACTGGGCTTCAGTTCGGTACTTGACACCGATTTCACTGCCGACCTCACCATAATTGAAGAGGGGCATGAACTGCTTAACCGTCTCAAGAAGGCGCTGGTCGATAAAGACCCCACCGTTGCGCTGCCCATGGCAACTTCATGCTCGCCGGGTTGGATCAAGTTCATTGAGCACACCTTCCCCGAATACCTGCCAAATCTTTCTACATGCAAATCACCGCAACAAATGTTCGGCGCCCTGGCGAAAACCTATTATGCGCAAAAACGCAAACTCGATCCGAAGAATGTGGTATCGGTTTCCATCATGCCTTGCACTGCCAAAAAATTCGAGGCAAACCGTCCTGAAATGCGGTCAAGCGGGTATAAGGATGTTGATTATGTGTTGACTACCCGTGAACTTGGCATCATGATCAAGCAAGCCGGTCTGGATTTTGAAGAGTTGCCCGAAGAAAAATTTGACAGCTTCATGGGTTCATCCACCGGAGCCGCGGTTATTTTCGGCTCAACCGGGGGAGTTATGGAGGCCGCGCTGCGTACAGCCTATGAAATAGTCACCGGACGCGAAGTTCCCTTTGATGGGCTTAACATCGTCCCCGTTCGTGGAACAGAAGGCGAAGTTCGTGAGGCTACTATTAAAATCGAAAAAGTAAAACCCGAATGGAGTTTCCTGGAGGGTGTCGAATTGAAATGCGCTGTTGCAAACGGATTGGCTCATGCAAAAACCGTTATGCAAAATGTCAGGGATGGCAAAGCTACCTACCATTTCATTGAGGTGATGGCTTGCCCGGGCGGTTGCCTGGGTGGCGGTGGTCAGCCGATCCCCACAAATAAGGAGATCCGTACCAAGCGCAAAATGGCCATTTACGAAGAGGATATGGGTATGCCCATCCGCAAATCGCATGAGAATCCTGAAATTGCTGAGATCTACAAAGAATTCCTAGAAAAACCTTTGGGTCATAAATCCCACGAATTACTACACACGCACTACACACCTCGAAAGAGATACTAAAACTGCTGCCCTTACGCTAAAGAGGCTGCCTTCGTTTATGAGGCAGCCTCTTTTATTTAAATAAAACTGCCGGTAATCAGCCGGCAGTTTTGCGCACATTACTAACAATGGTATGTATAAAGAACGAGTGTGATTTAATTTTTCAGAATGGATGCATTTATAAAAGAAGATGACGCATTCATTACTTTTTGGGTGTTGTTTTACCAGTTTTTGCAGGAGGAGGCGGTGGAGGTGGCGGTGGAACTGATTCTGAAGAAGACGATTCAGTGACTACTTGTCGCTGATCATCATCATCCGTATTAACAATTACCTTTACCTGACGTTCGGGGTTGTGTTTAATTCGCTTAATCCGGGCTGGTTCCCTGATAATAATAACACGATCGGGCCTGTCGATTACCGGGGCATCATTCAGATCTATAACGATCCTTTTACCCCCTTTACGATCCTTGACCGAATAACTTGCAACCCGATCCATTGGAATGTCACCCAAAACATCAGACAACATTTGTCGCTGATCATCGAACCGCATGATCCTGCGCTCAGGATGCGAAGCCCGGCCCTGCCATAGGAAATCTTCTTCATTATACCCCGGATCTGAGCCTTCCCATTCAATACCTTCAAGCTCTTCCAGCGCCATCGGGCATTCTGGAATGGAAGGAATTTCAAAATTATAATTGAATCCCTCAGGCATGTTACACATTTTAATGCGGGCATGTTTGCCCCCTTTGCCCATTACAATGACTTTGTTTATCTCTTTCGTAATAGAATCAACAATGGCTGAGTCAGCCATTTCCATGGTTGTGTCAATAATGGTGGTTTTACCGTTATCGTCACTAATAATCTTTAAGGTTATCATTTTGCCTGATTCCTTTTTGGCAGCTTCCTGCGAATATACCGGCCGGGTGATAAAAATGGTTAGTAGCGATGCTGCCCCGATCAGCAGGGCAATTTTAAATTTGGGTGAATTGGTTTTCATGGGGGCCTCCTGTATTAAGTTTACCGATGCAAATCTAAGCCGGGTAAGTGGCTGAAAATGTTAACAAAACGTTAAAGTTGGTTAATGAAAAGTTAATCTTGATATTTGGCCCTAACCTTTCCTTATTTTTGCATCATGAAAAGAAGGACATTGTACATTCTTATTGCAAGTATTTGTATTTCACTGCTCGGGATTATCATGGTACAGTTTTTCTGGATCCGGAATGCTGTCCGGGTTAGGGAATCACAATTTGCACGCAGTGTTAACGATGCCCTCGGAAGCGTGGTAAATAAAATGGAGACCCGTGAAAACATGTACTTTATCAGCCGGAATTTCGAAGGCGACAGCATCATGCGGATTGTCAAAGCTTTTACAAAAGATACGACTCAGGTAATCAAAGAGCGGCTGGATTCACTGATGGCGTTAAATGAAATGTCTGTTATACAAAAAAAGAGTCTGCCTCCTCCTCCTCCCCCACCACCTCCAATAAATGAAACCCGCAGACCACAAACTGGTGTAATTCATTATTCATACCAGTACAATGTTGTTCCTATCCAGGAAGGCGTTGATTCCGTGACTGTCACCACCGAACAATTTTACCAGGAGTTACCGGTTGCTGAGTTCGACGAATTCAACTTTGAATGGAATGACCAGCTTACACGGATTGACTCCCTGATGAACATGGATAACCCGGAAACCGCATTGGATACAGGCCAACCAGGACCTGTTCCTGAAAACATTGAGCAAGGCGAAATAATTATTGAGACCCATGGTATAAATGGCACGCCATCGGTCAGGTATTTTGTTCCCCAATTCAACCACGCCCGGCCTGCGCGCCCCCAACACCAGTCGAATCGTGACAGGAAACTTCTCAGGGAAAACAAGATTCAGAAACTTGATAACAAAGCCAGGAAGATCCAGGATTTTATTAAACAGATGGCTATTGCCATCGAAACCAAACCGGCGCCCATACAGCAACGAATCAATAAAAAAAGCCTGCAGGCCACACTTAGCAAGTCCTTCTCAGATAAGGGGATAGACCTGCCTTTTGAATTTGCTGTATTTTCGCCATCAAATAATACCAATCCAATGCCGATCCGGTCAGCCGGATTCAAAGGAAATTATGAACAGGATGAGCACCGGGTATCCCTTTTCCCAAATGATCTTTTCCAGAAACCCGATTTACTGCTCGTTCATTTTCCCGGCCAGAAAACCCATGTTCTTAAATCACTTTCACTTTTACTGGTGGGTTCGATCTTGTTCACGCTGATCATTATCCTTTCATCGGGCGCAAGCATTGTTGTCATGATTCGTCAAAAGAAAATATCAGATATCAAAACCGATTTCATTAACAATATGACGCATGAATTTAAAACTCCGATCGCGACTATTTCCATTGCAGCTGATTCTATAACGAACCCCAAAGTAATTTCGGAACCGGATACCATCCGCAATTTCACACGGATCATCAAAGAAGAGAACAACCGCATGAACACCCGTGTTGAACAGGTTTTGCAGATGGCGTTGCTCGACAGCCGCGATTTCAATCTGCGCCCGGGATTGATTAATATGAACCAGCTGATCGAGAAGGTGGTTTCACACTATCGCCTGCAGGTTGAGAAACGCGAAGGGCTGATCACTACAAGACTTGAGGCCGGGAGTGCAATGGCGGAAGTAGATGAAGATCATATGCGCAATGTGCTATTGAACCTGCTGGATAACGCCAATAAATATTCTGTGATTAAACCGGAAATCGAAGTATTTTCATTTAACCGTTCGGGCAAATTTTTCTTTGGCGTACAGGACCGGGGAATGGGAATGAGCCACGAAACCCAGCGAAAGGTTTTTGACAAATTTTTCAGACTGACATCGGGAAACATCCATAACATCAAAGGTTTCGGACTTGGGCTTAGTTATGTCAAGGCCATCGTGCTGGCCCACAACGGTGATGTCACAATTCAGAGTGAATTGGGCAAAGGCAGCCGGTTTGAAATCAGTTTACCGGGGGTCAGGGAACACGATATGGAGGATGACGGGAAAAATTGAATATCGATCAATGAAACAAATTTTTGAATTTTGAGTATTGAATTTTAAGTTAACCACGGGCCGATATGAGTATAAAAAATAAAATTCTTTTGGTTGAGGATGATCCAAATTTTGGATCGATCATGAAATCGTATCTGGAATTAAATGATTTTGAGGTCGTATTGAAATCGGACGGAAAACAGGGATTGGCAATATTTAAATCGGATCCGTTTGATATATGCATCCTCGATGTGATGATGCCCGAAATGGATGGGTTCACTCTGGCAAAAGAGATAAAAAAAACAAACGGCGAGGTTCCGTTTATTTTCCTGACTGCAAAATCGCTCAAAGAGGACATGCTGGAAGGATTCAGAACCGGGGCCGATGATTATATTACCAAACCGTTCGACTCAGAAGTCCTTCTTTTTAAACTGCATGCAATACTGAAGCGTAACCATCAGCGGGGTGAAAACGAACAGGATGCAAATGAGTTTACCGTTGGCAAATTTTTATTCAATTACAACCTCCGCACGTTGACGTACGACAACATTACCCACCAGCTCTCGCCCAAGGAGGCGAGTTTGCTAAGAATGCTGTGCACGGCAAAAGACGGAATCCTGTTGCGCAAGGATGCTTTGCAGAAGATCTGGGGCAGCGATAATTACTTCAATGGCCGCAGCATGGATGTTTTCATAGCCCGGTTGCGCAAATGTCTAAAATCAGATCCCTCCATCGAAATTGCCAATATCCACGGCAATGGTTTCCGGATTATATTCGGATAACTGTGTAGCTGCCTCAGCGGTTAGGAAAATTCAGGGCGAAGCGAAAAATTATCAAACGCCTGCCTGTTCCTGTGTTTTTACACATTCCTGCATAAATACCAGGGCCCGTAAGCCTGATATTTCTGCTTTTTAGGGACTGACCACGAATGTCTGTTGATTTTTGCTCCCGCTGAATTTATCAATATTATTAATTGAGCTTTTTACTTATTTATTGGAACTGTCATATATTTATTATTCATGAACCATTTTTCAAAAATCCTGATATGATTTTGGATAAAAATGGTTTCTTTGTAATAAAATTACGTTTCAAACGATTTACCACAACAGGTCTTAGGACAGGATAATGGAATCATTGATTTTCCCACCAATATTCAGTAATCCTGAATTTGCACAATCAGCATGTATAATCAATGATTATAAAGATTTTCTGATCAACCATGGGTAGCTTAGCTTATGGCTTTTCAGCAAGGTGTTATAGGTGAAATTTAATAAAACATAATTTATATAATACCTCAACCACAAAAAGATGAAGAAACTAATTGTATTATTTGGTTTATTACTTGTTTCATTGGCCGGATTTTCCCAATGGACATGGCAAAACCCTTTACCTCAGGGTAATTCGTTGCGATCGGTTTTCTTTCCTAATGCTGAGACTGGTTACGCTGTTGGTGACCTGGGTCTCATTCTGAAGACCACTAACGGAGGCGAAACATGGACGACTCAATCGGGCAACACATCTGCCAGGTTATATTCCATATGTTTTACCGATGCCAATACAGGATATGTCGCAGGTTCAGGTGGGACGATCATGAAAACCAACGATGGGGGCGCAACATGGACAACACAGGCCAGCGGTACAAATGAATGGCTTTATTCAGTGTACTTTCCCGATGTTAATACAGGCTATGCCGTTGGTTCCTCGGGCAAAATACTGAAAACCGTCAATGGTGGCACGACCTGGACGTCACAGGCAAGTGGTACCTATTTTAATTTATCGTCTGTCTGTTTTGCTGATGCAAATACTGGATATGCAGTAGGCAACGGGAATGAGCATGACGGCATTATCCTGAAAACAACTAATGGCGGTGCGAATTGGACCATAAAATCAAACATGACCAACGTTAATGCCACAGGTGTATATGCGGTCAATGCCAATATTTGTTTTGTAACGGGTAACTATTACGATGCATGGACGCAAACGTTTCAGGGTCATATCTTTAAATCTGTAAATGGTGGTTCAACCTGGTCAACATTTTACTGCCCGGGTTTTTATTATCTGAATGCTGTGCGCTTTGCAGATGCCACCACCGGATGCGCTGTCGGTAGAAATGGCATCACCTTTAATACCATTGATGCAGGTGCAAACTGGTCCCTTGTTACAGGTGGAGTCTCCTCCAATCTGAACTCCGTGTGCTTCGGCAATGAAAGCAATGGTGTTGCGGTTGGAGATGCCGGGACCATGATAATGACCACCAGCGGAGGCAGTTCCTGGAATGCTTTGTCGCATGGGGTAACCAGCACATTAAATTCAATTTATTTTACGGATGGAAATACTGGCTATGCGGTGGGGACAGGGGGAACCATCATCAGAACAACAAATGAAGGCTTGTCCTGGGATGCAATATCGAGTGGAACTGCCAATCAGTTAAGTTCCGTCTGCTTTCCTGAACCCGCTACCGGCTATTGTGTTGGCGTTACCGGAACAATACTTAAAACCACCGATAATGGTTCAACGTGGACCACCTTATCTTCGGGGACAGTGCGCTCGCTGAAATCCGTATACTTCACAAATGTTGACACGGGTTACATTGCCGGCCAGTCCGGACTAATCCTACAAACGGTTAACGGAGGGGCAACGTGGAGCCCGTTATCCAGCGGAACAACAGAACATTTGGCCTCGGTTTTTTTCACCACCAGTCAAACAGGTTTTATTGCCGGAACTTACGGCACAATCATAAAGACAACCGATGGAGGAGAAACCTGGTCACCATTGGCAAGCGGGACCACTGCAGATTTGAGGGATGTGTACTTTACGAACAATCTGACAGGATACGCTGTTGGTGACGGAGGAATAATCCTGAAAACCACCAATGGAGGTTCAACCTGGACTACCCTCGCAAGCAACACAGTTTACCAGTTGACACGAATTTACTTTACCAGTACAAATACAGGATATGTCAGTGGCTATTCCTATCCCGATATTCATGCAGCAATTGTGTTAAGAACCCTTGACGGTGGTATAACCTGGACAGCCCTGCAACTGCCTACAACCAATAGTATGCTTTCTCTCTTCTTTACCGATGACAATACCGGATATGTTGCCGGCACTGGAGGAACCATTCTGAAAACTACCAGTGGAACAATCGTATCCATTGATGAGCCCCGGCTTCTGGATTCTGATATCACTATTTTTCCCAATCCGTCCCATAACCTGATCACAATCGGAATAAACAAAAAAATTGCAGAAGATATCCGGGTCAGGATATTGTCAATTACAGGGAAACAGCTACTGCTTGGAAAATTTCATGATCAATCGCATTTTCAGATGGATATAAGCCCGCTTTCAAAAGGAGTTTATATGGTAATAATTGAGACCAAATCGGCTAAAGAGACTAAAAAGCTGATTGTAATGTAATCAGGAAAAAAAATGCCTGCCCATAAAAATTAAAGTAAAAATCTTTATCGATCAAAGGCGATTCCGGATATTGGAAAAACCGTGATTTTTACCTCCGTACCTGAAGGTTGACAATCAGGAACTTTCTCCCAGGTGACTGAGAGATAGGATTTTCTTGACCAGCCCCCCGTACTGAGAGCCTTCATAATCATCAGATTTTCTGATGCCCACTACCCCGAAATGATAGGTAACCGGCTGACCATCTTTGAAATGCAGGATAACAGATTCGGAGAAATCGGAGCTGCGTTTGCAGAAAAAATTGTCCCGAACAGTAAAATTATAAACTAAATTGTTAATTTAATAACAAAGTTAATTATATAACAATAAGAATTAGTAATTTTGCCATGAAAGATTTATCGATGCATATCATGGATATTTTTCAGAATTCGATCAGGGCCCATGCCACGGTTATATCGCTTGATCTTGTTGAAGATACGCAGGAAAACTATTTGCGCCTTATTATTGCCGACAATAGTGTGGGTATGTCAGATGAAATGATCGAAAAGGCAACGAATCCTTTTTTCACTACCCGAAAAACAAGAAATGTAGGTTTGGGTTTACCCTTACTGAAACAAAATGCAGAAAGAACAGAAGGATACCTTAAAATAGAAAGCCAGAAGGGTGAAGGTACCAGGGTCATTCCTTTTAACACTCCAATGGTTCACCTGTACCTGCAGGAGATGATCACTGAAAATCTCAACCAAATCGACATTTTGCTGACTTCATAACATTGATACAATAATACAGAATATGGAAAAAATCAAATCATTGGCCGATTTAAAGAAGATGCAGGAGACACTTCGTGCTAAAATTGACTTGCGTGAACAAAGCAATGATCCAGGTACACGGATCCATGTAAAGGTAGCCATGGCAACCTGTGGTATAGCTTCAGGCGCCAAAGAGGTCATGGAGGTGTTCATTGAAGAATTCGCTAAACGGAACATCGATGCAGTGGTAACCCAGACAGGCTGTATGGGTTATTGCTATGCCGAACCCACGGTTGAAATCACGAAACCGGGTTACGAACCCATCACGTTTGGTTATGTCGATGTAAAGAAAGCAAGTAAAATCATCGATAAATATGTGCTTAACAACGAATTGGTTGATGGAATCATTCCCGTGAATTACGAAACTATTGATAACAATTAATATCCGGAAATAGTCAGATGGCAAAAATCAAATATCATATGCTTGTTTGCGGCGGGACGGGTTGTCATGCCTCAAAAAGCGAAGAGATCCTGAAAAATTTTCAGGATTTAATCAAGGCGAAGGGGCTTGAAACCGAAGTACAGGTAATCAAGACAGGTTGTTTCGGATTTTGCGAGAAGGGGCCGATCGTAAAAATGATGCCCGATAATACTTTTTATACCCAGGTAAAACCGGAAGATTGCGCTGAAATCCTCGAGGAGCATATTATCAAGGGCAGAAAGGTAGAACGCCTGCTCTATAAAGATCCTGAAACCGGGGAATATAAAAGCGATTCCAGACACATGGGATTATACAGGAAACAAATCCGGATCGCCTTGCGGAACTGCGGGTTCATCAATCCCGAAAATATCGGGGAATATATTGCCCGGGATGGTTACCAGGCGCTGGGAAAGGTATTGACTGAATTGACCCCGGAAGCTACTATCGAAATTTTAAAGAAATCAGGGCTGCGTGGTCGTGGCGGCGGTGGATTCCCCACTGGTTTGAAATGGGAAATTACCCGGGCCGTTAAATCCGATCAGAAATATGTGGTTTGTAATGCTGACGAAGGCGATCCGGGTGCTTTTATGGACCGGTCGGTGCTCGAAGGCGACCCTCATTCGGTGCTTGAAGCAATGGCCATCAACGGTTATTGTACAGGAGCAGATAAAGGCGTCATATATATTCGTGCGGAATATCCCCAGGCGGTCGAGCGTTTGAAAATCGCCATGAGACAGGCCAGGGAATATGGATTGCTTGGAAATGATATTCTGGGGACCGGGTTCAATTTTGATATTGAAATCCGTTATGGCGCCGGCGCTTTTGTGTGCGGTGAAGAGACTGCCCTCATCCATTCGATGGAGGGACTGCGGGGCGAGCCTACGGTAAAGCCGCCATTTCCTTCAGAGTCGGGGTTTCTGGGCAAACCAACCAATGTGAATAATGTTGAAACCTATGCCAACATACCGGCCATTATCCTGAAAGGCGCTGCCTGGTACTCGAGCATTGGCACTGAAAAATCAAAGGGGACAAAAGTCTTCGCACTCGCAGGTAAAATCAACAATGTTGGACTCATTGAAGTTCCCATGGGCATTACACTACGTGAGATTATCTTCGAAATTGGCGGCGGGATCAAAAACGACCGGAAATTTAAAGCCGTTCAAACCGGTGGACCATCCGGCGGAATGCTGACAGAAAAAGACCTGGATACTCCGATCGATTATGATAACCTGATTGCGGCCGGCTCCATGATGGGATCGGGCGGTATGATCGTAATGGACGAGGATGACTGTATGGTGGCTATGGCTAAGTTCTACCTTGAATTTACAGTTGAAGAGTCCTGCGGCAAATGCTCCCCCTGCCGGATTGGCAACAAGCGATTGTTTGAAATGCTTGAAAAGATCACACAGGGCCATGCGGTGATGGAAGACCTGGACAAATTGCGCAATCTCAGCAATGTGATAAAAGATACTTCACTTTGCGGTCTCGGACAAACTTCGCCAAACCCTGTTCTCTCATCCATGGCTAATTTCTTCCATGAATACATCGAACATGTAAGCGATAAAAAATGCCGCGCCGGGAGTTGCAAGGCACTTATGCAATACATCATTATTCCCGAAAACTGTATCGGCTGTACACTCTGCGCCAGGAATTGCCCTGTTGATGCCATTTCAGGCGAACGCAAGCAGGCACACCTGATTGACCAGGATAAGTGCATCAAATGCGGCGCATGCATGGAGAAATGTAAATTCAATGCGATCTTTATTAAATAATCAGGAGGAATACATGGAAATGGTAAAACTGACCATCGACGGAAAACCGGTTGAGGTCGAAAAAGATACAACAATTTTAAAAGCTGCCAAGACAATTGGCATAGATATACCTACCCTTTGCTACTTTCAACTAAAAGACATGAACATTGAAAACCGTCCGGGCGGATGCCGCATTTGTGTGGTTGAGGTCGTTGGGCGGCGAAATCTCGCTCCAGCCTGTTCTACCAATGTTGCAAAGGAAATGGTTGTTAATACCCACTCTATAAGGGTTTTGAACGCGCGCCGTACCGTTCTGGAGTTAATTCTCTCCGATCATCCTGCTGAATGTCTTACCTGTGCCAAATCGGGGTGCTGTGAGCTCCAGACGATGGCACAGCAACTTGGCGTACGTGAATTACCCTTTCAGGGTGAGCAGTCGACTTATCGCAAGGATACGTCGCCTGCTATCATAAGGGATGTTGACAAATGCATCATGTGCAGACGATGCGAAATGATGTGTAATGATGTACAGACGGTAGGTGCGCTTTCTGCCGTCAACAGAGGGTTTATGGCAGTGGTAGCTCCGGCATTCGAAATGAATCTCGAGAAATCTCCCTGTACTTACTGCGGACAATGTGTATCTGTTTGTCCTACCGGTGCCCTGACCGAAGTTGACCACTCGCG
>CAISJJ010000205.1 GCA_903885595.1 uncultured Bacteroidales bacterium | reverse complement strand
TTGAACTTCAATCCCTGCAAAAATCAATATTACCGCAGCCAGGAAGGTGACATTGTCGAGGCTGGTTATGTGAGGAAACCAACGAGGAGAGGTAATGCCCTCTATCACATAAGCATTCGTGGTGTCAAGTGCGGAGGGATGAAGAAATGCCAATGGATTTCCCAGTACGATATAAATAATGGTAAAAATAATTAAAAGAGCGCCCGGAATGATGGTTCCCAGCAGGAAGCCATAACTGGCAATTTTTGACATAACCTGTGAACCATTCAGGGTGATGATGGTTGAAAGCCAGTACACTACAATGCAGAAAATCCCCACGTAAGTGCCATTGTTGCTCAATTCGGGTTTGCCGATCATGTAGGCAATAATGGAGGCTGCAAACCCAAGAAGAATAGGATAATACACCACATTTTGTATCCATTGCAGCCAAATGGCAAGGAATCCCAGTTTTTTATTAAAGGCCTCCTTCACCCAGGTATAAACACCTCCGCCGATGCTTCCGAAAGCCCCTCCCAATTCAGCCGAAACCATCGATGCCGGGATCAGGAACAATACGGTTCCGAATAATACATAGAAAAACATGGTTAATTCTTCAATTGCCATAAACGACAGGCCACGAAGACTGAACACAGCGGCACCCGTCATAAATACGAGACGGGTGGTTGTCATATTGACAGTTTTTGTCGGTTCCATTGTAAGTTTTTATTATTGATGCGGTTGATTAATTATGATTAAAGCCTTTACCCTCTTCGATTCCATTGGAATTATTCACAGGATGTTTTTCAAACCATTCAAGGGCGCGTTTAAAATCTTCAATCAAAAGATCGGCCATATCGCGGCTGAAACCATGACGGATCAAGACCCGTTGTACCACCAGATCCTCCCGGTTTTCGGGCATGGAGTAGGAGGCAATCTGCCAACCCCTGCTGCGTAAACGGTCCGATAAATCATAAAGTGTGAAACCAACATGAGCATCTTTTTTCAATGTCCAGCATGCACCGGGTAATGCTCCCTGTCCATCATAAATGATATCAAAAATTTTCATTTTTTCTATTTTACCTGCAATATATTTTGCATGGTCTGCACAGGCCTGCTGAATCCTCCGGTATCCCTCTTTACCCAAACGCAGGAAATTATAGTATTGGGCAATAATCTGGCCGCCAGGCCGGGAAAAATTGAGTGCGAAGGTGGGCATATTGCCCCCCAGGTAATTGACATTGAAGACCAGACCCTCGGGCAGGTCCGATTTTTCACGCCAGATTACCCAGCCAACGCCGAGGGGTGACAATCCAAACTTATGCCCCGAAGTATTGATCGACTTTACCCTGGGTAGGCGGAAATCCCATACAAGGTCGGGATGGAGGAATGGCGCAACAAACCCGCCACTGGCGCCATCCACATGAATAGGAATGTCAAGGCCGGTTGTTTTCTGCAATTCATCCAGGGCATCATTGATCGCTTTTACATCTTCGTACTGACAGGTAAAGGTAACACCCAAGGTCGGAACCACCCCAATGGTATTTTCATCACAGCGTTTCAGGACCTCTTCGGCATTCATCAGCAAACGTCCGTGCTCCATGGGAATTTGCCGAATCTCCACATCAAAATAACGGGCAAATTTTTCCCAGCAAACCTGGACCGGACCTGTTACCAGATTTGGTTTTGAGCTATCCTTCCCGGCGGCTTTCATCTTTTCGCGCCAACGCCATTTCATGGCCAGTCCTCCGCACATGGCTGCCTCGCTGGAGCCTGTGGTCGAACAACCGATTGTGTTTTTGCTTTTCGGGGCATTCCACAAATCAGCCAACATGTGCACACAACGCTCTTCAATCGCAGCAGTTTGAGGGTATTCATCCTTATCGATCATATTTTTATCCAGGCATTCATCCATTATTTTATGGATCCCTTCATCGAGCCATGTTGAACAGAATGTTGCCAGGTTCAACCTGGAGTTGCCGTCTATCATCAGTTCGTCGTGGATGATCGAATATACATCTTCACTTCTGCTCTCTTTTTCCGGAATTTTGAATTTCGGAACACTCATGCGCAAATCGGTTGAAGTATAAACATCTTCATCCATCTTCGCAATGATTTTTTCTTTCTCGTGCAGTGCCATAATAAAGTTATTTAATTAAATTTTTGAAAATTGCCTGTGATAGAGGTTGGTTAAAATGGATTGAATAATACCATTTCTTTATTGTTAACTCCGGAACAGCTAAGTTAGATTATTAAAGCCAATGGATTACATTTAACGGAAATATAAAAATTCAGGATAATCTGCCTGATTATTTTGAAATGTGAAAGATATCTGAAAAAAAGTATGACAGGCAATTTTTAACTATCTTTACATAAATCAGACAATATAAAAAAAGGAGCAATGATGAAATCAGGAAAAAACAAAAATCCGAAAGATTCACAGGTTTTTCTCATTGGCAGTGGCATCGCGTCACTTGCCAGCGCTGTTTATCTTATCAAAGATGCAGGAATGCCGGGACAGAACATCCATATCCTCGAAAAAGACGAAATATTGGGTGGGGCGCTTGACGGAGCCGGTGATGCAGAAAAAGGCTTTGTGGTGAGAGGAGGCAGAATGCATGAAATGCATTACACCTGCTATTGGGATCTGCTTTCATACATCCCTTCTCTTGAAGATCCGAAGGTATCGGTAAGGGATGAATCCTTTGATTTTAATGCAAGGTTTGTTTCCAATGCGCAGGCAAGGTTATTGAAAGAGGGTAAAAAACTCGATGTTTCTTCATACGGGCTCAACCTTCATCAGCAAACAGAATTACTTAAGCTGACTTTTGTCTCTGAAAAATCCTTGGGGAACAAACGGATTGAAGACTGGTTTGACCAGGATTTCTTTACGACTAATTTCTGGTATATCTGGACATCCATGTTTGCATTCCAGAAATGGAGCAGCCTGGCTGAGATGAGAAGGTATATGAAACGCTTTATTCACCTGGTTGAAGGGCTTAACCGGTTAGGCGGTGTGATGCGTACAAAATACAACCAGTATCATTCGGTTGTAGTTCCCATGAAGAATTATCTTACGGAAAAAGGAGTTCATTTTGATATGGGGAAAGAGGTAGTTGATATTGACTTCAACCTGTCGGCCGATAAAAAAACTGCTACGGTGATCCATCTGAAGGATAAAAATGAGATTGTACTCCGCGAAAATGATTACGTTTTCATCACCAACGGTTCATTGACAGAAAGCACCGATAACGGCACATGGAACACGCCTGCAAAGTTAAAAGGCCTAACAGAGGCAGGTTCCTGGCAGTTGTGGAAAAAACTTGCAGCAAAGGATGCTGCATTTGGAAAGCCCGGTCCCTTCTGCGACAACATCGATCTTCAGAAATGGTATTCTTTTACAGCGACCTTCAAAGACAGCACCTTCCATGATCACATGGAAAACTTTTCAGGAAATGTTGACGGAACCGGCGGATTGGTAACGTTGACTGATTCAAACTGGCTGATGTCGTTTGTAATTGCGCGCCAGCCGCATTTTCCGAATCAGGCGAAGGATGTTAAAATCTTTTGGGGCTACGGACTTTATCCCGACCGGAAGGGCAATTTTGTGAATAAAACCATGGCCGAATGCACCGGAAAAGAGATGCTCGAAGAACTGTGGTATCATCTGAAGATTCAGGATCTGATGAATCCGGTGATGGAAGCAGGAAAAGTAAACTGCATTCCTGTGGCCATGCCCTATGTCGACAGCTTGTTCATGCCAAGAGAAATCGGCGACAGACCTGAGGTTTTGCCGGCAGGTGCAACAAATTTTGCATTTTTAGGACAGTTTGCCGAAGCCCCGAAAGATTGCGTGTTTACGGTTGAGTATTCAGTACGCACGGCGCAGATGGCCGTTTACGGATTATTTGAAACCGGGAAAGAGGTTATGCCGGTTTATGATTCAATTCACCGTCCGGAGGTTCTGATTAAGGCGGCACAAGCGATCAGCAGATAATCAATCGATCTCAATACAGCCAGATCAGATACATTTGTTTTTGTTTGTTCTATCTTTTATTGTCTGATGAAGATTATTAACAATAAGCCGGGCAAAGGAATGACCCGGCTGGTGCTCGGACTGGTGCGCCCATATCGCGGTTGGCTCATTGTGGTATTCGTGGCTATGCTGATCGAAACAGCCATGAGCATCGCCGCGCCATGGCCGCTCAAAATCATCCTCGATAATGTAGTGGGGAAACACAAATTGCCTGAGTATCTGGTATGGCTGCGCGATTTTTCGTTCGGAGAAAACACACTGGCCTTGGCGGGAGTGGCGGCGATGGGTTCGGTACTTATCGCAATAATTGGCGCTGTTGCCGGCTATATTGACAACTACTATACCGAGAGCGTGGCGCAGTTTGTTGCCAATGATCTTCGCCAACGCCTTTACCATCATCTTCACCGCCTCTCACTGAAATATTATGACACCCACCAGATTGGCAACCTTCTGAGCACGATCACTACCGATGTGGGCACCATACAGAGCTTTGCATCAACTACGTTGCTTGGCATTCTCGTTGATTCTCTCACCATTGTTGGAATGGTTGGCGTGATGCTTTACCTCAACTTCGATTTTGCATTGGTCGCGGTGGGCGTTACGCCGTTCCTCCTGCTCTTTGTCGCACGCTTCAAGACGGCAGTGAAGAAAGCCACCCATGAGGTGCGTATGCGCCAGAGCGACATTGTGGCCGTGGTTCAGCAGGGTTTGGAATCCGTTCGATCCGTCAAAGCATTTGGACGTCAGGACATGGAGGAAGACCGGCTAAAAGATGCGAGCATGAAAACCGTCCAGGCAGCACTGAAGGCCAGACGTGTCAAATCTTTGCTATCACCGATTGTTTCGGTAACGGTTTCGCTTTGCGTGGCGTTCGTGCTCTGGCGCGGAGCCGGATTGATTCTCCGTGATGCAATGACCATTGGCGCTTTGACCGTGTTTCTTTCCTATCTGAGCAAGTTTTTCAAGCCTGTGCAGGATCTTGCAAAAATGACCAATGTAATTGCACAGGCGGCAGTCGGCCTGGAACGAATCCAGATGATCCTGGATGCAGATACCATCATTCCGCAAAAGCCCGATGCACGTATACCGGACAAGTTCAGGGGCGAAATTGTTTTCGAACATGTAGCCTTTGCATACGACCCTGCCGCACCGGTATTGCGCGACATCAATCTCTCAATCAAACCTGGCCAGCGCATCGGTATCTGCGGCCCGACCGGTGGGGGGAAGTCAACAGTTCTGAGCCTGATCCCGCGCTACTATGATCCAACTTTGGGTCGCGTTTTAATCGATGGTGTTGATGTGGCCGATTACAAGCTCGACCTGCTTCGCGCACAGATAGGTTTCGTTTTACAGGAAACGGTTCTGTTTGCCGGCACCATCGCAGATAATATCGCCTATGGCCGGCCTGAGGCAAATCCTGAGGAAATTATAGAAGCGGCAAAGATGGCCAACGCACATGATTTCATCCAGCAAATGCCGCATGGTTATGAATCGCTGGTAGGTGAGCGGGGGCTGACACTCTCGGGCGGCCAAAGGCAACGCATTGGCATCGCCCGCGCCATTGTGCGCAATGCGCCCATCCTCATTCTGGATGAGCCCACCGCTGCCCTCGATACCGAATCGGAGAAGCTGGTGATGGATGCCCTGGAATCCCTGATGAAGGGGCGAACAGTTATCACCATCGCTCACCGTTTAAGCACCATTCGCGATGCCGACAAAATTGTTGTACTTAAAGGTGGTCTTATTGCCGAAGAGGGAACCCACAATGAACTTATCAGCCGAAACGAAATTTATGCCGGGCTATATCGCATCCAGGCCGGCTCAACGTCTGCACCTTCTGCCACCAAAGGTGCTACCGGTTCGGCGCAGGATGCTGCAACCATACTTTAGACCGCTTTTTCAGTAAAAAACTGTTTAACACCTCGTAACACTATGTCAATCCGCTCCCTGATTGTTCTCCCTGACGAATCATCGAAACCCTTCCTCGATGCGATTAACGCGGCAAAGAAATCACTCCAGGTAAAAATGTTTGTATTCTCCGATCCGGGTTTGCTGAACGT
>CAISJJ010000204.1 GCA_903885595.1 uncultured Bacteroidales bacterium | reverse complement strand
GGTTTGATAATAATTTTCTGCTTCGAGGCATCATTAATTCCCTTGGCGAGAAGGGTTTTTTACCTGTCAAAGACTAAAGAAAAGTGACCTGATCACAAGTGTTGCCAGTTATTATGACGCCAATCGTAAATCAAAATGATATAGACGAGATCTTCACGACAGATGGTGTTTTTCTTAAAATACACGCCCTATATGATCCTCAGATTATGGAATATCTTTCCAGTATTGAAACCCAGCTTCTAAACGAACTCAATGATACGAATTAAAATCTGTTGCATCAGTTCTATTACTGAAGCTCAGACAGCAATCTCTTTCGGAGCATCAGCCCTTGGTCTCGTTGGTAAAATGCCATCTGGACAGGGGGTGATCACAGATGATTTGATCAATAAGATTGCCAAAGCGATTCCCCCACCTGTTGCAACATTCTTGCTGACCAGTGAAACCTCCAGTGGTGGTATCATATCCCATCACAAAAAGGTAAACACGAACACCATCCAAATCGTGGATGAACTGAAACTTGGCTCGTTTCGGGATATAAGGGAAAGACTTCCCAATGTTAAGATCGTGCAGGTCATCCATATCCTTGATGAAAAATCAATTGATCAAGCCCTTAAAATTTCCGAAAAGGTAGATGCCCTGTTACTGGATAGTGGTAACCCAAATTTGGCAGTGAAGGAACTGGGTGGTACTGGCCGCACTCATAACTGGTTGTTGAGTCGAAAGATCGTTGAACAATCAAAGGTGCCAGTTTTTCTGGCTGGTGGGTTGCATAGTGGTAATGTTCGAGAGGCTATTGATATTGTTCAACCTTTCGGGGTTGATGTATGCAGTGGTGTCAGGACGGACGAAAGACTTGACCAGAAAAAGTTGGAAGCGTTTTTCAAGGTGGTATGGGGTTGAAAAGCATGAAAAATATTTTGAGAATAATTGGTTCTCAAACAGACAGCTGGAACTATTGTTCGTCTTAACAAATCTTCACGGGAATAATCTAACCATCTCATCTAATTGAATGCGTGGGGCACCCGCATTGCGGCAACCGGTTCGTTATGGGATGGGCTATTCCTTCATTATTTTAATTGTTTGATATAATCCTTCTATTTGTAAGAAATACAATCCGCTGTTTAAATCAGCCAGGTTAAGTGTGGTGCATTTTTCAAATATTTTACCCTTCCTGATGATTTTTCCCTGACTATCGATACATAAATAATCTTTAGCGGAAACCAGATTTTCAAAGGTTAATGTCACATAGGATGAGGTAGGATTAGGGTGTAAACTGACAAAGACATCTTCTGTTTCAGGAATACCGACTGTTTGAGTTGGGGTATAAACCCGGATTGTATTTTGACCACAAACAGCAGCAAGCCCATTTGGCGCAATGCACACGCCTGAAGTGTTTGTATTTGGAAGATTGTCGGACCATATTAAATTAAGATTAAGGTCAAAAGCATAAACATAACTCTCACCATTTGTTGCGTAAATCATGTTGTTACTGGTGGCTGATATGCGCGGTAAAAAGAAACCACCTTGTGTAATCGTGGCAGATATATTTAATGTTTCACCCGTCAGCGGATCCAGTCGGACTATTTTTCCATCAGTCGGGGCATAAATTGAACCATCAGCACCCACACACATTAAACTAAAAGAACCGTTGCCGAATATTTCCGTTTGCCAAAGTAAAGTGAAGCCTGTTCCGTTATCTGATAAAGCAGCGACGTTATCATCAGTAAGTTGTACATAAACAACTCCGTTAAACCCAACCATCAGGGCGCTTTGAGGAAAATTGCCGCCGGGTCTTAATGCGGGGACAATTTGGCTGTATTTTTTTTGCCCTGTAGCTAAATCTATTGCCCATACACAGGATCGATTACTTTGGTCAATTTCAAGTGTATAACCTGTATTATTGCTATTGTTGACAGCCATTTCACCACTACCTGATGCCATAGGAAAGGTAAATGTCTGCCAAATCTTTTGACCATTCACAGGGTTTATTTTGTAGGTATTATAATTGCCATAATTATAAATGTAGAAGTTGCCGATTGAATCGAAAACTCCTGTTTCGCTCATGTAGGGAGCTACATTGACATCAGACGTCCAAAGGTGCGAGCCGTTTGATACATCGAGCGCATATAATGTATCGTTCGGACTTTCAGTAAATCTTACAGCAAACACTCTTTCATCGCGGAGCCCCACCGGTAATGACAGTCCGGATGAGTTGGTTACATCAACACTCCAAAGCAAGTTGCCCGAAGTCAAGTCATAGCATTCCACCGGTGCATTTGTCGACCCAAGAAACCGCATCGTTACCAAATAATTTCCTTCAATGAAAATCGGCATTCCGAAAAACCCATCTGAATTGACTTGCCACAATACGCTGTCAGTTGTTGGTCCGGCTACATCTTATAGCCATTTCTTTGCCAATTACCACCGCCATTATTCCACCCGGTATTTTGGGCATCGACTAAAGCAGAAATACCTAAAAAGAGAATTAGTACTGTTGAATAAATCTTCATATGTGTTAAATTTTATTGTTTGTAATTTTTATAGCCTTTCCCATAACATGTTTGCTAGTAACGAATATCGTCTATCATGCAATATGTCGATTGTTATATAAGGAAGAGCAGGATAAACGATGTATGATACTTACCGACCATTTAGATTTGGGTTGATTTATTTTACTTATGTTATGTCAAATTTAGACAATATTGGATCAATACAACAAATTCGTGAATTTTTTCATAACCTATTGCTATTGGTCTCTTTTGTACCTGCGCTTGCAATTGGTTAGTATGATTATTTGCTGAAGCAAAGCCATTATAAATCAAATGACTGTTGGAAGGTGGTAATCTATTCAATCGTTAAACAAAAAACCACCCTTTCAGGTGGTTTTTTATCATGCGGGAAATATATATCGGGGGTTTATTCGAAATCAGCTTCAATCGGTGTAACAGGGGCAAGTTGACCATGGTTATCAGAAACTGTATCCGTGAAATCAGCTTCCGCAGGTGTTACTGGCGAAAGATCCTGCACCGATACCATTTCAATTGCAAAATCTTCAAACGACGCAACATCCGGTGTGACGGGAGACAATCCCCAAAATGTACTTTCAGTAGAAATATCTTCAAAGGTGGCTTCCATGGGTGTTGTTGGAACAAGTGACATCATCCTTATAGTTGAGTTTACTTCTAAGACCGGAGCAAGATTTTCATTTCCGGCGAATATGATACCAGCTTGAATTGTGAGGATGACTGCGATGATGATTTTTATTGATTTCATTTTTCTGTTATTGTTTTAGTTTGATGAAGCAAAAATATAACGGAATTACGGATGGAGAACTCTGTTTTCGATCTCTTCAGGGTTAAACCCGACAAGTTGCCGATAGGAATCGGTGAAAAATGATTTGGGTCTTTAAATAGAAATATTTCAGTGAAGGTCTGCAATCTTTTCCCATAATTGATTGTCTATAGTATTAAAAGGCAATCGTTATGGATACCAAAAATCAAACCCCAAAGCATTTCAAAGTTGAATCTTGCATGTTTTTCATGACCTTGGTTGAAGATCGACAGAGGAAGGAATTAGATTTCGAAAGAACCCGCGACCCACTTATCTATAATGAAATTTTACTTTTACGACAGGTTATATCAGTGATGATAAATGAAATGGGTATCGTGAACTCAGCATATTCTAAGAACTAATCCATTTCATACTCCATCTTAGAATTAACCAACTTTTCTATTATAGTGGATATATTCCAATTTTTTTGATCGGGGGGGCTTTCACGGGTCATTTTACTTGCTTGACAAATATCTAAAGCAAAGAGCTGTGGCAAACGATCTTTTTTAAGCGGTAGTAAATGTTGACAAGACACAGATCAAACTTCTGGATCACTGAACTCGCGTTCATCGATCTCCTTTTGGAAGTACTTGTCCGGATCAACAGGGATCAGTAAATCATACGACCGGCTGATTTCGTACTTTGTTCCCTTGCCTTTACCAAGTGCGACAATCAGTTTGTCAGATAGCAATACCTGGATGGATCGTTTGACGGTAGCATAACCCCATTCCTGTCTGATACCCTCATGAATCTGTTTCGATGAACAATGTGGGTGATTCTTAATAAAATCAACGATGGCATCCCTTAATTGAGAACCCGATGTTGTCATACCTGATTTGTTTATGGCTCTTAAATATACAAAATAGGGCTCAAAAAAATCAAAAAATGAGCCACATGTTCATTTTAATTGAGCCGTAAATGATTCAACCAATGTCAAATCCGGTATTCTCATAATGTGTCATTACTTAAGACTCGCTTTATCTCAAGTATTACTTTCCTGGTCGTTTCACTGAATCCGACAAGATCTGCTTCAGTAATCGTTTTATTGGCGAGCAGCCCCTGCAGGACAATCATATAGGTGGATCCGCGGAGATCATCATACATCCTGGCAATATACTTGTCGTTTGCTTTGACCTTCCCGAAGATTTTATGATAGGTTTCCCTATTGTCCAGTTTCTTCGATTTCCATTGCTGAATGATTTGATCAATATCGAGGATGCACGATTCAAAATCCCGTTGAAGTCCGGTCTCTATAACCTGGCGGACGATCTTTTTTTCTGTTTTGGAGAATTCGTAAAGCATCTTTTTATGAATTAGTAAGCAACATAAAATATTTATCACGCCGGAACTTAAAGAAATCTCTCAATGTTGAATGATGTTAGAGGCTAAAATTACAAAATCCTTTCTTCAAGCAAATCCTTCCAAAGGATAAATCCCATCTGCTCGTCTGAATAATCATGTAAGACGCGACTAAAATTCACAGGCTGCGATTCAAGAAAAGCCTGGCGCCCATCGTTTCGGATCAAATTCAGTTGCCGGTCTATCACCTGTAGTTGGTTACGGAGTTCCTGTTTGTCTTTTTCAATATGCCAGACGTATGTTGCTTCCCTGGTGTCAAGTGTTTCCATCACCAGATGAAACTGTTCTTGCCCGGCTAACAGGAAAACAAATGAAAATGGATTCAGCACAAAACGCAGTTTAAGAATATCACTTTCGTGTTTTTCGGCCAAATGCCGGAGCTGCCGGTAATGGATGACCTTTTTGTTTTTCAAAAGGTCTTCGAGCAGTTGTTCGCCGGATTCATACAATGAAGTTTTTGTATCCTCCTGGGATTGGAGTTGATTTATGTCCATCAAGTTCCCCTTGAATTTGTTGTAACTACCGCCCAGTATGAATTTTGACACAAACCGGAACCGGGCAATATCAATGATTTCACCGTTTATTTTTTCCAGGTCAGAAGATGTCGCCATTTGGGAAATCAATGTTTTCTCCTGAAACTCAGCCTGGATAAGCACATTGACACGCTGTTTCTTCAGAATCTTTGAGAAATACGGCTTCAACACGTCAAACTCCGGCCGGATCTGGTCATTTTCAATTTCAAATTCCAGTTCCTGATTTAATTTGTCTGCATGGTACCTGAAGGCAATTGATCCGTATCTGAATTCAAGATCATCGATAGCAATTGTGATAGTCTCTTCAATGGAGAATGTGTTTCCGGCTGGCAGAAAATCCGGTTCAGGTTCGTCAAACAGGGATGCCTGTTTTTCAAGTTTTCTGTACCAGGTGTTTCTCTTCAGAAACAATTTATTCAGGTAATCGATCCTGATGTCACGGTAATCATAGATGACCGGGGCAATCTCTGATCGTTGCACCCTTCCGATATATTGTATCAGCTTCCCCTGGAATGAAAACGGATAGACAAGGAATAAACGGTCGATGTTTTGAATATCGGTTCCCTCTCCAAAAAATTGTCCGGTTGTGATTAATGCCTGGAAACTGCCGTCTTTCAGCATTTTCCATTTCATGGCTCGGCTGCTTTCCGGATCATCACCGGACAGGACAATCGTTTCGTACGATTGTTTGAGATATTGGTTTAATGAATCAAGATGCTCTTTGCGTTCGGTAATGATCACGACCTTTTTGCCGGAGGTCAGCTCCGAGATCACATCCTTAAGAATCAGCTTGTTCCTGGCAGAATCATGAACCAGGACCTTAGACAGGGTCTCGAACTTATCCGTTTTCGAATTGAAAGGAACATCGAGCTCTGTATTTCGGATGATGATTTTTGCAGTCTTGAGGGTAGAGATATCAGGAGCTTTAATTTCGGAAATAATCTCTCCCAGATGGATGCAAATCAGTTTCCCGTCATTGTATTTCCGGAATGCCGTTGCCGTCAATCCATACAAATAAAACGAAGGTAGTTTCCCAATGATATTTCGATAGGACTCTGCCGGAATATGGTGGCATTCGTCAACGATGATCGTTCCGAATTTGTTCGTTAACCCATTCTGATCTGCGCTTTCGAGCATCCTGGATAAACTCTGGATAAGTGCAATTGTAATCTTCTTGCCGGTTTTACTTTTTCCCTGTCCGATACTTCCAATTTCATTTTTAGGAATTCCAAGGAACGATTGGATCCTCTCAATCCATTGCTCAGCTAATTGTTTCCGGTGAACAATGATTAATGCAGGTTGTTGTTTGTCCGCAATGATCTTTAACCCGACGATGGTTTTCCCTGTTCCCGGCGGGGCAACAATGACGCCCATGTCTTTTTTCGAAGCAGCAGCTACTGCAAGTTTTTGATGTTCCCGGAGGTGAACATCCATTGTAAAGGAAACAGGTTCGACCTTTTTCCGTTCATCCGCGAAATCATATTCAATGTTATTGTCCCGGCAAAAGCGAAGCACACTGCCAGCCATGCCTCTGGGGATGATCACAAAATCGGCTGTTTCTTCAATAAAATTGAAATATCTTTCCGACCCCCAGGTGCTTTTCTCAAGTTTCTTTTTGATAACATATTCGCTGCTCGCGAAATTAAGGCCATCCTTCAGAAAGTTAAACAGTGAAAGTGGAAGAACCCTCTTTGTTATTGTTACAGTCTGGCCGAGTTCTATTTTTATTTTGCCGGTTTCCGGTGTTGACTGAGTTCTCAGGTCTTTCTGTAAACCCGTTGTTTTAAGAATTTGCTCATAAAGTTGATCGAGCAGCATGGCCGATGCTCTTTGAATACCTTGCAGGAACGCCCATTGGTCTTGATAGGGCTCTAATGTCTCAGGATTTATAAAGCAATTATTCCCCTGATCTGTGCAAAGTTTATTTAACGGCAGTGCAATCAGGTTGCCAAATCCCTTCCGAATCTTTCTGCTTTTTGCCGCCTGATAAGGTCTTTCAAAAAACAACCACACATGGCCTCCTTTTCCGGATCGCGATCGTTCCAGGTATGCAGGTAAGCCCTGGTCATGACAAAATGTTAGAAATGATCTGCATTCGTCAATCCAGTTGGCTTTGTCAAAATCAGCAGCAATGAACCAGGAGGTATTGTCTTTCAGTAATGGATAGATGCCAATGAAATGCTCTCCGCTGAGGTGTTTGGCAATTTGTTCATCTGAGAGTGCACGGGGCTGTTTGTTGGCATAATTCTGAATCGTTCCCCCTTTCATTTTATGCAACCGGTATTGATACGGGTCGTAATCATATTGAGGGGAATAGCTGGCCTTGCCTCCCTTTTCCCAGCGTTGGGCAAATATGTCTTCCCTTCCGCGGAACAGAGTTTTGAATAAAGAAATTTTTGTCTGAGATGATTGATCCATATAAAATGAACATGGCCATCCAATACCCATGTTTTTAAAACATGGGTAAAAATACAAAACAATTACTCACTTTTTTAGCAAATGTCGGTGATGAAATTTCTCAGCACTTTATAGCTCTTCAATGTTTTCTCCACAGTTTCTTCCACAGTTTTCTCCACAGTTTCCTCCACAGTTTTCCCGGCTGGCCGTGGTGATGATGATTATGCGCTCCCCACCATATTCTGATTTCAAAAGAAGGGATTAAAAGAGTGAGCAATCAATTGTAAATGATATATATATGTTTCAAAACAATGGCATTATATAATTATAATTGCCGTAGTTTTGGATTAGTAAATTTTGGTTGTATATTTGCACAAAAAAGCTGCATTGTCATCCGGATTCTTAAATAACCTATATGCTCGTTTTGAAGGAAATTCTACAATTTCTTACAAGGACCTATTTCCTTTTATACAAAAAGAGTTTCCCTCCCTGGCCGAAAAAACCATTGACTGGAAGATTTATCAACTCAAATCCAAAGGCATTCTGTCTCATATAAGCAGGGGAATATACTCTCTGAGTAAGAAAAACGATTTTACTCCGGAGCTGTCTCCCTATTTGAAACGCAT
>CAISJJ010000203.1 GCA_903885595.1 uncultured Bacteroidales bacterium | reverse complement strand
GGTCATGACGCTGCCCACACCGGCCTTTACGGCAGCATGATAAGGCGGCAGGTATTCATTGAACATGCGGATGCGGCTCATGTCGGTGGTGTTGTAATCGCGCCCGGCTTCGGCAGCGCCGTACATCGCATAATGCTTTACGCAAGCCATGATGGTGTTGTTTTTCGACAGATCGTCGCCCTGGTATCCATGAACGAAGGCTTCAGCTACGCGAGATCCAAGGTAGGTATCCTCTCCGGCGCCTTCAGCAACCCGGCCCCAGCGCGGGTCACGGGCAATATCGGCCATGGGGGAAAAAGTCCAGCAAATACCATCAGCGCTGGCTTCTATTGCAGCAATGCGTGCGCTTTGCTTGATCAGATCCATGTCAAAGCTGCTGGCTAATCCAAGTGGGATCGGGAATGTAGTCTGGTAGCCATGTATGACATCCATCCCGAAAATGAGGGGGATTTTAAGGCGGCTTTCTTCAACTGCTACCTTTTGAATATCACGGATCTTTTCAACCGATTTTACATTTAACAGCCCACCTACTTTTCCTTCTGTGATTTTCTTCCCGATATCGGAACTGGCAGTCTGTCCCGTGATGATATCTCCGGAACCAGGCAGGTTCAGCTGTCCGATTTTTTCCTCCAGTGTCATCTTTTTCATTAAATTGTCAACAAAAATGTTCATCTTCCGGTTGGCTGGAACATCCTTTACTTGTGCCTTTGCAACCATGTAGTTCATGGTCAGGAAGGTGGTCAGGAAAAGCAATACTGTTCTCATGTTTAAATAAATTATTTGATCAATTCAGGTTTTATAGCTTTTTGCCAGATTGCATAACCCTTTGCATTCATATGAAGCCTGTCACCGAGAAACAAAGTAGTATCCGGCAAATGTTTGTTATTAAGCATTTTATTCCAGATGTTTACAAAACTTGTATGGGGTTGTGTTCGCAGAAATTTTCGAACATCCTGGTTGGCTCCTTTGAATTTTTCTGCCAGATTCCATCGGCTGGGGCTGGGTTTCATTGATACATAAGTTATTTTGGCATTTGGCAGTTTTGACCTGATCAGGTTGAACAGATCGTTAAATCTTGCTGAAACCATTTCCGCAGAAACGGTATCACTGGCAGCCAGATCGTTCTCCCCACAATATATTACGATCTGCCTTGGAACATATGGGAAAATGATCGAATCAGCATAGCGGATCTGATCCGGAAGGGTTGAGCCTCCAAATCCCCGATTTATGATGGGGAATCCGGGAAAATAATCCTGGACATCCTGCCACATGGTAAAGGAGGAACTGCCCGAAAAAAGGATGGCATGCTTAGGCGGGGGATTTACCTTGTCATTTTCCTTGAACTTCCTTATCGCGTCAGCAAAAGGAAATTGCACCTCCTGGCAAAATCCGCTCAAGGAGCCAAAGAGGAGGAGGAGGAAAAAATGTCTTTTGTATTTCATATTTCCCTGATAATCCGGCAGGTTATTCTGACATTACAACCGGGCTCAGTGTGCTAACACCGTTTTCGTTAATTGCTTCAATGGTAAAATAATAAGTTTTTTCCCTGTCCATTGTTTTGAGCCAGTATTCGTTGGCATTATGAACCATAATGCAATTGTATAATTTACCTGGTTCAGTTCCCATATAAATATTGTAGGCATAGGCATAGTCAACAGGGCTCCATTTCAGCCAGGCGCTGCGCTTGTCTTTATTTGTCCTGAGTACGATAAACTCTTTGACAGCCCCGGGTTTCGCACCTGTTCCATGGCCAAAGATACGAAATCCGCTGATGGCAAATTTGCCGGTTGGCATATGGATGTTCACCAGTTTGAGATAACGTGTTTTTACTGGTTTGGTCAATTCAACATAGTCGTGGGGCACGTCGGTTTTGTTGGTGCTTTTGTCAACCAGGAGGCTCCATTTTTTTCCATCTTCAGATTCAAAGATCTTGTACTGATGATACACCCCGAGGGATTTGCCAAGAAATTCCGCATCCTGATCGGCATAATTAACCTGGATGGCCATTACGGTCGACAGTGCGCCCAGGTCCGACAGAATCCATTCGTTTTCATTTCCGCTGGCGGCCGACCAGTATGTTTTGATGCTTTCATCCACTGCGAAATTCGCGTTATACTGGCCGTGAGTGGAAGAAACGGTGACCGGTTTCTGGTAGTTAAGCAGCATCCAACCCGTAAAACGGCTTTTCAGGTGATCTGTTTCCCCGGCTGGAAGGTAGGTCGGGTAATCGCCGAAAGCTGTATTGCAATACATCACGCTATCGTTGTCGAATCCGGCAGGCCAGATGCCAATCCGCCGTTCAAAATTATTTTTCACCGAGATCGCAATGGTCGAAACATGCCAGTAATTGCCCAGATTATCCCGGAAAGTAGCTCCATGCCCGGCTCCACGGGCAAATCCACCGGGTTTATAACTGAAAGGCATCGATTGTGGAACAAATGGCCCCAATGGAGTTTCACCCACAACCACCCCGTCTGAATAGCCGCTGAATTCCGTTCCCGGGGCTCCATACTGGAGATAATATTTGCCGTTGTGCTGCGTCATCCATGAACCTTCAATAAACGGATCGAGGAATGTATCGTCCATGTTTTCACCAAAACGCTGCCAGCCATACCGCCAGGGTTCGAGGAGGTACATCTCCTTGCGGGTTGACAGCGGCTTCATGGTTTTCCTGTTCAGCTCGACCCCATAAACCGGATATTGATTGCTGCTTCCGTTGTACATGTACAACCGCCCGTTTTCATCGGTGAAGAAAGCCGGGTCCCAGCCACCAATGGTAAGGGAATCAACCAGGGGACGCCAATCATCTGTTTTGGGATTGGTGCTCATCCATATCGTGAAATTGCTGGTATAGGTTGATCCGAAAACAAGCATGGTATCGCCGATGATCCCCACCGCCGGAGCACAAAGTTCATCATAACCTTCATTCCAGGGGCGCAGAAATTTCCTTGGCACGAAATTCCATTTCACCAGGTCGCTGCTCCACCAATATCCCCATTGATTAGTCGAAAATAAAAAAAAGTCGCCCTTGTAATTGACGATCACGGGATCGGCCGTTGCCCGGTGCTTTCCCCATTCACAGAAATTTGGTATTGGTGTGTACCCATAATCAATGTTTACAGGGTTGCACCAGGTCTTTTGCTGAGCCCGGGCCGATACAACCAAGGTCATTATTAAACTGATCAGGAGGAAATAGTTGATTTTTTTCATTGATAATATTTTGTATACGTTTATTTTTCCCAGGTTATCCTGATTTCGTTGCCACTATTGGGAAAGGTAATTGTTTTTTGCCCGGTTCCTGCTTCTGCATCCCGCAATGATTTATAATAGGCCGGATCATAAATGTCCTCCAGGTACCTCAACCCATCCAAGGGCTTTTTCGTTTCAATACTGACTGGAGTTGCCTGACCGTTGACCTTCACCTTCTTCATTTCACTTTTAAACCCATGAAAAATGCATTGAATGGTTTTAAAAACGGATGAAAAACTTCCCTGCTGGACAGAAAGAAAAATCTGTTTTTCTCCTGGATCAAAGGTGATCATTCGTTTGTAAAAGCTACCCTTCTGATAATCCATTGTAATGCCATCGTCCTCATAATATTCAAAATGATTCGGTTGATCCCCGTCATAGATATTGATAAAGAGTGTATCGCCGGGTTTCTGTTTGGTTGACTGGATAAGGCTTTGCATTGGGATTATTGAAGATGCCTTTACGTACAAAGGGATCTCATGTGCCTTACAAGTCTTTGTCATCTCCTGGTTGCCGTTTAAAAGTTCATCTGTAAACAGGTCGTACCAATTCCCGGCAGGCAGGTAAAATTTCTTTGACTTTTCGGCGCTTGTTACCGGGATCACGAGCAGGGCGTCACCAAACAGGAATTGATACTGGTATAACATGTCATATACTTTTTCGTCGAAAGGATCATTGATGCAAAGGCTCCTCACGATGGGCATTCCGGATTGGGTACACCGATAAAACGTCGAATAGAGATAAGGCATTAACCGGTATCTGAAGCCAATAAATTCTCTTGCAATTGCTTCGGCCTCTTCGCCATAACTCCAGGGTTCATTGGACATCGCAAATGCTTCCTTGTGGTTGCGTGCATAAGGGGCAAAAACGCCCACCTGTATCCAGCGGATAAATAACTCTTTAGTTGTGTTTCCGATATATCCCCCAATATCATCCCCTACAAATGATAACCCGGACAGGCCCAACTGGGTATTCAGCAATGTTCCTCCCAGCAGGTATTCATCTTTTGCAGTATTGTCGCCGGTCCAAATGGCTGCGTAGCGCTGTACTCCGGCAAATCCTGAGCGGGTGAGTACAAAGGGTCTCCGGTTTCCGCCATATTTTATTGCCGATTCAAAACTGCTGCGGGCCATCAGCATACCATACAGATTTTTGGCTTCGGGTGCATTCGCCTTTCGGCCATCAAAATCAAACAAAAGATTATCAGGCAGGTAGCTAGCGCCAACTGCAGGTTCGTTCATGTCGTTCCAGTACCCGTGTATGCCGTTTTCCGGCAGGAATTTCATATTGTCGATCCACCATTCCCGGGCTTTTGGGTTGGTGAAATCAACAAAATTGTTGAGGCTGGGTGCGATTTCGGTGGTATAAAGGCTTCCGTCTGAAAATTTCACGAAGACATCTTTTTTCAATCCATCATGATGAGCAAAATAAGAGGTATCCCTTTTAATTCCCGGATTGACAGAAGCAGTCACCTCGATATCAAGCTTTTTAAGATAATCCGTCAAACCTGGTAAATCGGGGAACCGTTTTTTATTGATCCTGAAAGGTTCATAATCCTGCAGGTAATCGGCATCGAGTACGATGCAATCGATAGGGATTTTTTTAGCCCGGAAAGTTTCCGCGAGGACTTTCACATTGTGCTGCGGGAAATAACTGCAGCGACTCTGATGATATCCCATGCTCCAGACCGGTGGTAATGGCATTCTGCCGGTGAGTGACGTATAGTGATAAAGGATGCCTTCAATATTTTTATCATAGATGAAGAAATAGTCCACATCGCCGCCTTCAGCCGTGACCGATGAAAAATCAGGCGTGGAGACACCGAAATTGAAGAATGTCTTGAATGTATTATGGTAAAAAAGGCCATACACTTCCTGCTGATGGATGCCGATATAAAAGGGAATGCTGACATACATGGGCAACCTTGGATCTCCGTACCTGTATGTGTCCGTGTTATTCAGTGTAAAAGCGCTTCCTCTCTTGTCCAGGTTTCCCAGCACTTCACCAAGTCCTACGAATCGTTCCCCTGGTTGCATTTTTTTATAAAGGTTGGACCTGCTGCCAGTGAAAGTAGTGCCAAATCCCTTTCCGGGAACATCCTCGTTGACGACTTTTCCACCTTTGTTCCTGAAGATCACCCGAAAATCAGGTTGTTTCTCAATTTCCATTTCGATCGCATCCGTCAGTAAAAAGATTGAGTTCCCGGCAACGCGGACAATGAAATCGTCCTTGCCTGAAACCTGTTCACCTGTCAGGACATAGGAAAAATCATCCATTTTCCTGTTTGTCGAAATCCTTACGCGGATGATGTGGCTGTTGTATATCCGCACATTGAAATATGCCGTTCTGGTTTTTCCTTTTAGTCCATCGGTTGTTTTTTCCCAGGACTCGATCTTGCCAATATTGGTCACCTGGGAATTCGTAACTAGCGGCAGGGTTATCAGGCTGATAAACAAGATAATAAACCAATAAGACCAATTCAACTTCATTATATCCAGATTGATTTTTAAGGAAGCCATTGAAAGTTTCAAATTTACTTAATAGATTTGACAATCAATATATAGAAACTCAAAATGAACAATTGCAGAATATTCGAATTTGTTGTAATAGCAATGACATTCTTTTCAACCTGCACAGCAAAGCCAGGGGATGTTCAGAAAATCAGCTCCGAAACACTGAAAGATAAAATTGCAGGTGGTTGGGCCGGAAAAATGATTGGCGTAACCTATGGCGGTTCAACGGAATTTGGGTATCGAAAAAGAATCAATGAAGATCCCATAAAGTGGACTCCCGCTGAAATAAAAAGCAGCAATACGCAAGATGACCTTTATGTCCAACTGACTTGTCTCTCAGCAATGGACAAATATGGAGTTGATGTTTCGGCAAAAAAAGTTCAGGAAACGATAGCTAAATCAAGTTTTACGCTATGGGCTGCAAATTTGCAGGGACGAAAAAATTATTTTACTGGTATTTACCCACCTGCCTCTGGGAATCCGGTATACAATTATAGAGCTGATGATATTGACTTTCAGATTGAAGCTGATTTTATTGGTTTAATGAATCCCGGAATGTTTCAGAATGATATTGACATGTCTGATAAAATCGGACATATTACGAACTGGGGCGACGGGGTTTATGGAGGTACATTTATGGCTGCTATGCTCAGTGCTGCTTTTTTTGAAAATGATGTTCTGAAGGTAGTTGAAAAGGGACTTTCCGCCATTCCAGCTGAAAGCAATTATGCAAAAATCATCAAAGATGTTATAAAATTGCATAAACAGTACGCCAACGATTGGCGGGCTGCCTGGAAAGAATTGGATGATAAATGGAGCGAAACCGACATCAGTGGTGCTGGTATCGATTTCAATTTTGATGCATCATTTAATGGTGCATATGCTGTCATGGGACTGTTATATGGGAATGGTGATGTGTTGAAAACCATTGAAATAGCTACCCGTTGCGGACAGGATTCTGATTGCAATCCCTCCAATGCGATGGCTGTTTTGGGAGTAATAAAAGGGTTCAGCAATTTACCGGCAGAAATGACTGATGAGATAAATCAAATGGCTGATTCATCTTTCGTCCATACATCTTATACTTTTAACAAGGCGGTTGAAAGTACTTTTAAATATGCCAATCAACTCATTAATATAAACGGTGGTTTCACAAAAGGAAATATCATCACGATACCCATTCAAAAGGCCACCCCAAAAAAGTTGGAAGTTTCTTTTCCAAACGTTGTTTTTGACAAAGAAATTTCGATTTTCGCAAAAGATAACTGGAAGTTCTCAGGCAATTGGCAACTTAAACAAGACCCTCACTGGGAAAAAGACCATCCCCCTATTGATCAGGCCATGTTTGGCAGTAAAGCCGGAGATGAACTTGAATTTTCATTTGACGGTTCGGGGGTTGCTCTTTATGGTAACCTTTACAAGAAAGGTGGGAAGGCAGATTTTTATGTTGATGGCAAACGACATCAAACAATAGACACTTATTATAATTACTGTTCTCAGGAACCACTTGACATTTGTATCTGGCACATATTTCAGTTAAAACCCGGAAAACATACTGTAAAAGTAGTTGTGCGGGGAGAAAAACGGGAAGAATCGCTGGGTACAAATATTTGCATTACCCGGGCTTTAATTTACAAAACCGCTCAAAAGAAAAATGAAACATATAAATTTTCCTTTGAAAGATAAGAATAACCATCGCCAAACAAATTAATTCTGTTACGATTTCAGGTATAAAAGAACCTCTCTGTTAAAAACAAATGAGAAAAACTGATTAAGAGAAATTCAATTATGAAAAGGTTTAAACTATTTATTTTAGCCGGCATAGTAATGATGGCATTTTCAACCTGCAAAACAAATTATGGAGATGTTCTGACAATCAGCGCCAAAGCTCTGAAAGACAAAATAGCCGGAGGCTGGGCCGGTAAAATGATAGGAGTCACGTATGGCGCACCAACTGAATTCCGCGCACAGGGTAAAACTTTTGATGATTCAATTCCGTGGTCGCCAAAAGACATCCGCGGCAGCATGTGGCAGGATGACATATATGTGCAGCTTACCTTCATGATGACGATGGATAAATATGGGATAGATGCTCCGGCAAAAAAATTCCAGGAAATGTTTGCCAAAGCTGGATACATGCTCTGGCATGCCAATGTTCAGGCACGTAAAAATTACTATGACAGTATTTTTCCACCCGCTTCCGGCAGTCCTGAGTTTAACCCCCATGCCGATGATATTGACTTTCAGATAGAGGCAGATTACCTCGGGCTGATGTGCCCCGGGATGCCTGTAACAGCGTCGGAAATAGCCGAAAAAATTGGTCACATCATGAATTATGGTGATGGCGTTTACGGTGGGATTTTTATATCAGCGCTTTATACTCAGGCTTTTATTGAAAATGACATGCAGACGATCATTGAAAATGCGCTCAAAACCATCCCTGCCGAAAGTGATTATGCCAGAACAGTGTCTGATGTAATTACCCTTCACAAACATTATCCCGGCGACTGGAAAGCAGCATGGGAAGAGCTTCATTCCAAATGGGATTATGATCATTTTTGCGGAGCTGGCTCTGATTTCAATATTGATGCAAAGGTTAACGGGGCTTTTATCGTTATGGGACTTTTGTATGGTGATGGAGATCCCTGGAAAACCCTTGAGATCACTACGCGTTGCGGACAGGATTCAGACTGCAATCCCAGCAGCGCCATGGCGGTTCTTGGTGTTGTAACAGGCTTTGATAAATTGCCACGTGACATGAAAGATGGCGTGGCCTGTATGGGTGATTCCCTGTTTATTCACACCGATTATTCGTTTAACAAGGCAGTTGAGAATACGTTCAGGTATGCCTCTGCAATGATATCCGAAAATGGAGGCAATGTGAGTAAAAATGAAATCACCATCTTAAAGCAGACACCGGAAGCCCGGGCACTGGAAGTGTCATTTCCGAATGTCGTTTTGGATAAAAAAATTTCTGTTTTTGATAAAGGGCCATGGACTTTTTCAGGAAACTGGAAAAAGTACCAGCGGACTGGCTGGCCCGGAAACACACCATATGACCAGGCGATGTTCTCTGATAAAGCCGGGGATGCCGTTGAAATCAGTTTTTCAGGTACCGGTATTTCCATTGATGGCAATTGGTTCAGGGACGGAGGCATGGCCGATGTATTCCTTGATGGGAAGTTCATCCGGACCATTGACGCCTATTACTTTTATAACAAGCAGGATCATGACAATGTAACGATCTGGCATGTTACGGGGTTAGCCGATACGCAGCATAGAGTGAAACTGGTTGTCAAAGGAGAAAAGAAACCGGAATCGCTGGGTGCAAAAGTTTACATAACGAAAGCCATCGTTTATAAAACCGCCCCGAAGAAAAGCAAATCATTCAGATTTGCATTCGAGAAACAATAAACCCTGCCGGATTTCCGGGTTCCGGATGAACAGTTTCCAGATCAGCCCGGTGCGGTAATTTTCGATCATCACCGTCATAGGAGCCTGGTTGAGCCCCATGTAAATTTCAGAACACCAGTTTTGGGTCAGGTCAAATGCGTCCCTGAATCCATATTCACCCCACAGGAACCTGCCGTAGTTGTAATAATAATTCTTTAAGGCCGTCATGGATTCCTCCGGTGTATAAGGAAAGGAGCTGATGGCTCCCGTGGGTGCGAGTTTTCCGATATCGCGTCCGGGCACAGGTTCATCCGCAGAATAATCATAGGGGCCGTCACTAGCGGTCAAACCCCAGCCATTTTCACCGTATCCTATAAAATGATTTGGATTGGCAACACAATAGCGGTAATTTATCTTTGCAATATGCTGGTTGTTGGTAAAATAATTGGTGTATTTGTCTGAAATCAGGTGAGGGTCATAACCCATGTAAGAATAATGGGTGAAAAAAAGCGGGCCGCCATTTGAAACGCCTACGTCCAGTTTGATCCCGAAATAGGTGTTTCCATTTGTATATTCCGACCCTTCTGTTGTGCCTCCCCAGTTTGAACGGTAGTTTTGCCCGGCATTATCCTGGTTGGCCCAGCCGGTGTAATACATTTCCGAAGGTATCGGGTGTGTGGGAGAAGCAATAGCCAGCAGGTAAGTCACCATGGTCTCATTCCAGCCGATCAGTTTGTGGTTGATCACCCATTCCTGGTCGGGCGACCAGTGCCAGTAAAGAAATTTGCTGTCGGGATATCGCCTGAACCAGCTCCATTCAGCTTTTTCCCAGATTCCGGTTATTTTTTGCCGGATCCGGGTTTCCTGTTCATC
>CAISJJ010000202.1 GCA_903885595.1 uncultured Bacteroidales bacterium | reverse complement strand
TATCTAAATTAGTAGGATCCCTGAAAATCAAAACGGGATTAAAAACACTTCCTGAATTTTTTTTTACCTCCTCCAGAAGATTATCTGTGTAATGATTAGAACCAATGATGGCCAGGTTGATTTGCGGAATTACCCTTACCATCAAAGCCATATAAACAAATCGCCACAGGACGAATAAAACAGAGTAAACACCGATGAAGATAACCAGGTTGGTCTTGGGTGCAATTGCAGGCTGGCCAATCAGATAGAAATAGATTACTGACAACACGCTGCTGATCAGGATGGCATTGACAGTCAGCCTGGCAAACTTCATATCACTGGCTTTGATAATAAGGTGGTACATGTTAAGGATGTAAAAAACCAGGATCCATATAACAAATACAATTGAAAAATCTGTCCACCGTAAAACAAATATTGGTAAAACCTCCTCTGGCGAATTGCGAAGCATCACCATGATTAATAATGCCAGGTGCAGGAAAAGCAGATCCCCTCCTAACAAGAGTAGTTTTTTTAACATTTTACCCATTTGCGAATGATTTACACAAGATCGATCTCATCATATTCTGAATAGTTTGTTTTTGATCAATCCAGGCATTATTTTGGGGTTGTGTTACTGTCGTGACAGGTGGTCTGTGATATAGCTTCGCCCTTTCGGTCACAGTATGTAAACTTACCTGGTAGTTTTCCTCTTTCTTATCTCCGGTTTATTATCTCTGAAAATCAGTCTGTTTCCAAAAAAGCAGCGCCTCAGGATAGTCGCAGAGGATGGCTGATGCTTCTTCGAGGCTAATGATATTGTATTTTATGTTACGTTTGATGATCTTTTCGGCCTTTTCAACCAAATGTACCAGATACAGCCTGTCGATGTCGTACCCCACCAATAGCAGTTCGATAACCGGGTTATCGCGGCCCCGGGCAAAACTTCCGGTAAGGTAAGCGCTGTGCAATCCACCCATTCCTGTCACAACATTTTCAATGATATGATCAATTCCTGTATGCTTTAGCAAAAGTCGTTGTATATCGCTGTATAATGGATGTTTCTGATTGGCATGAAATAACTTCTTATTGCCTTCAGTGGTAGACTGCAGCAATCCAGCCTCCTCCAGGTGGTTAAGCTCAAGCCGGATGGCATTGGTCGATTCGCCAAATTCCGATGCCAGATCACGCAAATAAGAGGTCGTTGTGCCGTTCAGAAAAAACTTCAGCAGCAACTTGATCCTGGTTTTTGAAGTAATCAGCGATTCTAACATCAATTCTAAATTTTTTTTCGTCCCGCGTCCCGTGTCCCGTGTCCCGTGTCCCGTGTCCCGTGTCCCGCTTTTCCGTCCCGCGTCCCCCTTTTTCGAGCAACAAAATTACTCGTTTTATAAACACTAAACAAATTCTCAAACCAATATTTTACTTTTAGCACACCCGCATTTAACTTCCATCCCAATCCTGTGCCCTGCACCCTGCACCCTATACCCTTTGCTCTGTGTCCTGTGCCCTTCAACCTGCCCTGCACCCTTTGCTCTGTGTCCTGTGCCCTTCACCCTGTGCCCTGCGATTTCCATTTAAAAAAACCGCACACAAAATTTGCTCAAATATATAATTTTTATATCGGAATGGCCGGTTCCTTAAGGTATAATCTTTCCACACCCGTACCTTCATGTTCAGGTATTCCTTACACCGGACATCTTGATTTGCTGTAATTTAGGCGGTTACAAATATGGGGCGTTATGTTAATAAATTGAAATATTCAATATTCGTTTGACCAATGAAAAAATCACGTAGTGAAAACTTCAAACCTCGTTGATCAATATTCAATATTCAATATTCAATTCGACCTATGGCGCGTGACAAGTTACTATTGAAATTTGTACATTTGTGAAAAAAAATCAGTCGCGGGAAAATTTCCTGTGGAGGGAGGTATTACAAATACTTGACGAATGAAACTCAGAATTACCAGCTTGTTGTTGTTTTGCTGCATCCTGGTGCACCTGGCCGGGGTTGCCCAGACCGAAGCGGAGATCAAGGCCGTGAAAGAAGGTTTCGCCAGCGGCAATGAAAACATGCGAAAAAGCGACTGGATGAACGCAATCAAGGACTATAACACGGTCCTCCTGTTGGCCCCAAGCTATGCCGATGCCTATTTTAACCGGGCCTACGCCTGGGACCGCCTGGGCCGATACGATGAATCGGTTAAAGATTATACCATGGCCATGCGGCTTACCCCGAAAGATGCGGGGGCATTCAACAACCGCGGTTTGGCTTATGCAAACCTGAAGCAGTATTATGCGGCCATATACGATTTTTCTGTGGCCATTACCCTCAACATCCGGTTTGCCGATGCTTACAACAACCGGGGGTTCTATAACTGCATACTGGGCAAGTATGAAAAGGCGATCCCCGATTTCGACCGGGCGGTCCGCCTCAAGCCGTCGTACGGATATGCTTACAACAACCGGGGATTTGCCTATTTAAAACTAAAAAAATATACCCAGGCCCTGGCCGATTTCAACAAGGCCCTCGAAAAAAACCCGAAACACGACCTGGCCCTCATCAACCGCGGCGACTGCCACGAACTGATGGGCGCCCACGACAAAGCCTGCCTCGACTGGATGAAAGCCGCTTCGATGGGGAACAAGGTGGCCGAAGAAAGGGTGAAACGGAGTTGCAAATAGCGGTTCAAGGTTCAAAGTTCGACCGGTTCAGGGTTCAAGGTTCAAGGTTCGAGGCGTTCCAGGGTCCAGGTTCGAGGGGGTCGGGGTGCAAAGTGCAAAGTGCAAGGTGCAAAGTGCAAGGACCTTTGCTCGATGTTTTATATGGCGATGCAAATTCCCAGGGCCCCATAGGGGCCCTATTTTGGTAGCACAAATGAGCGCCCCCATTTGCGCCCCGTAGGGGCGCAACAGAAATCACAACAATTATTCAATGCCTCCCTATTTCCTCGCCGGTAGCAGGTGATATATGAAATCCCCCCGTCACCGTTTCACCTTATTCTTCACCTCCTCCAACTCCTTGCTCAACATCCCCCTTGCTGCCAGCGTATCAATATCCGCCAGGCATTTCCCGGGTTCGTTGAGATAATAATAACACCAGGCGCGCTTCTCCCATGCTTCGGTAATGCCGGGCTCCTTTTCGATGATCTTTGTATAATCGACAACCGCGGCGGTGTAATTTTTCAGGTTATACGCATACTGGGCCGGGATATAAAAGGCCTCTACCCGCCTGATGGCTGCCTTTCGCTGCAGATCAGCCTGCCTGGCAACGTAAGTAGGCCTGGGATCACCATATATGCCAAGGTAGCTTTCAAGCGACGGCCCCATTGCTTCGTAGCAAGCCAGGTATTCGCCGATAATACCAGCTGCGGCTTCATAGTCTTCCCGGTCTTCAAGCATCCCGATTAGCTTATCGAGGTTGGGCTGGAACAAAGGCTTCAGCCTGAATGCCTGCAATGCATAAACAATAGCGCTATCGGTATTGCTCAGCTTCTCATAGGTGAGGCTGATAAAATACTCTCTTCGTGACTCCCATGGACTTGCCCGATCGCTTTTAAGCAATTCGATCGCCGCAGTTAATTTGCTTTCGCTAATCAAATACCGGGCCTTTATCACAGCAATAGGCTCCCCATCAACCGAAACAGTGGGGATGGCAGAAAACCCGGAAATAAAAAACGATGACGGGGCCCTGAGCTCACCCTGCCAAAGTTCGTATTTGAACAGACTCTGCAACCGAAGCGAACGGTAGTTCAGGTAAAGCAGATAAATGGAGGTGAGCAGGACGGGAATTAAGAGGATGGGCAGAAGCGGGACGCGGGACGTGAAAATCGGGACACGGGACGTGAAAATCGGGACGCGGGACGTGAAAATCGGGACACGGGACGTGAAAATCGGGACGCGGGACGCGGGACGCGGGACAAAGCTACCTCTCCTCACTTTCCATTCCGGTGTATAGGCAACCGCTGCGCCGAGGAATATCGCCCACAACGATTGGATCTCAGGCCGGTCGTAGGGGAAGTTAAAAAAGGCATCGACGCTGTAACAAAGCAATCCGAAGGCCGGAAGGAACAGATATTCGTATGAAATACCCGACGCTGGGCCCTTGAATAAGGCGTACAGAAAAAACCACCCTGCGCCAATAAAGACCGACAAGAACAACATACCTCCCAAAATGCCTGTTTCAGAAGTGGTTTGTATGAAATCATTGTGGTTGTAATAGTAAAACTGATAATCAGGGGTTGCCAGGTTTTCGTATTTCAGCACAGCAATTTTCCAGTTGCCAATTCCAACACCGAGCAAAGGTTCATCTTTGATGAGCTTTGCCGATCTGTCCCAACTTTTAATACGCATTCCGGAAGATGCATCAGTTTTTATTGTTCCTAACCTGGCGGTAATCCTGTCTTTTAAATTAAAATCACGCACGGTGGGTGAATAATGGCTCAGCAACAGCCATCCCAGGTAAATAAGCAGCGGGATGAGGGCTACAATGACCAGGCTATACAGGGCGCTCCTTATTTTTTTACGGTCTAAAAACAGCCGCAGGATCAGAAACACTAGATAGGCTGTTGTAAGCAGCGCCACCCCCACGATGAAGGCCCGGGCGCTCATCAATAGAATTGCCAGGAACCCGGCAAAGATGGCGACCATCCCGATTGTTTTTGCCAGGTTCTTTCTGAAAGTCCACAACCATAAGGCAAAGGGAAGTTTTACAAACATGGCTGATGCCAGTATGTTCTTGTTCGAATACCCTGATTTTACTTCGTTTGAGATTGCCAGGAAAAACTCGGCAAAATTCGGATATTTTTCTGCCAGGGTGTATATCTGATAAAAAACAAAAGCCGCATCGGCCAGCAGCAGCAGGCTCATACCAATAGCCAGCGGGAACAGGTACTTTGCACTGACCCGCAGGATGGCCGCAATGATCATTACGGCAGTGAAAACGGTAAAGAGTTTTGCAAAGGCCAGCAGGGACTCGGCCGGATTTACAGCCTTGAAAAAGGAGAGCAGCGAAACAGCAAGGAATAGTATATACAGGAAACCTATTTTGTTGCTGAAAAAGGCAGAAATAAATTTATGAGGAGGCTGCTCTTTTTTTCGAAACAGGAAAAAAACATATACCACCAGGTTGAGGATAGCCAGCGCCAGGAATTTGGTACCAGCTGAATCGATGGCATTTAACCTGGGGGTGAGCACGGTAATAAAACCATATCCCAGCAAAATCAGCGGATTAACAACCCCGCCCATCCAGTCTAAGAAACGCCAAAAGAAATTATCGTGTTGTTTAAAATTCAAATTGGTCACCTTTTGTCACCTTTTTCGTCACGTGTCCCGTGTCACGTTTTTCGTCCCGCGTCCCGTTTTCCGTCCCGTGTCCCGTTTTCCGTCCCCTCCTCCTACTTCGCCTTCCTCCTCACTCCCCTCTCCCGCTGCAGATCAAAATCCAGCGTGCGATACACCGAATTGTTGCTGATGTACTCAGGGATGATCTGTTTCATAAGCCGCACCACGGTACGGTTGTCGCCCTGGCGATAGGGCTCAGCCATGCCATCGATCAAGATCGACACCTCGTCGAATGGATAATCGCGCACTTTGGCGATCATGATCTTGGGGTGGTGGGTTGGCAGGGTACGCTCCTTATCGTTTAGTAATTCCTCATAGAGTTTTTCTCCGGGGCGCAAACCTGTGAATACGATCTTGATTTCGCGGTCGGGGGTAAATCCGCACAGGCGAATGATGTTTTTGGCCATGTCGAGAATTCTCACCGGTTTTCCCATATCGAAGATGAAAATCTCCCCGCCTTTGCCCATGGCGCCCGCTTCAAATACAAGCTGGCACGCCTCGGGGATGGTCATGAAATATCGTGTGATCTCAGGGTGGGTCACCGTAACAGGTCCCCCGGCCATGATCTGTTTCTTAAAGGTACGGGTCACCGAGCCGTTCGATCCCAGCACATTGCCAAAGCGGGTGGTGATGAAGGCGGTTTTGTTGCCGGGTTTGAAATTGAGGCTCTGGATATAGATCTCGGCCAGCCGCTTGGTGGCTCCCATTACATTGGTGGGGTTCACCGCCTTATCGGTGGAGATCATGATGAATTTCTCAGTTCCGGCTTCCGAAGCAGCTTCGGCAAGGTTGCAGGTGCCGAATACATTCACCCGCACTGCTTCAAGCGGATTGGTTTCCATAAGCGGTACATGCTTGTAAGCCGCGGCATGGTAAATCAGGTTGGGCTTCACCGAGCTGATGAGCGCCCCGATACAGGTCTCGTTGCTCACGTCGGCGATTACGAACTCCATATTCACCTTTTCATGGTACTTGCGCTCCTCAAGCTCCTGTTCCTGCTTGATGAGATCCTGCTCCAGTTCAAACAGCGGTGATTCGGCCTGATCGACCAATACAATGCGGCGCGGGTTATAAAAGAGCAGCTGCCGCGACAACTCATGGCCAATGCTGCCTGCAGCCCCGGTTACCATCACCGTTTTACCGAAGATACCCCGCAACACTTCCGGGTTATCGAGACTGATGGCTTCGCGCTGAAGCAGATCCTCAAGGTTAAGGTTCTGAATCTGTTTCAGGTTCAACTCCCCGTTTATCCAGGCTTCAACCGGTGGTATGCTTTTAACGGTCACATCGAGGCCAAGCAACCGGTTGTAGATCTTTGTTTTTTGCTCTTCGGCAATGTACGGCATGGCCAGAATGATATCCTTCACATTCTTCCTTGCCAGGAATTCATTGGTCACCGCGCCCGGGTCATAAATTTCAACCCCAAGCACCGACTTTCCGATCTTGCCGGTCATGTCGTCCATAAATCCCACTACCCTGAAGGGGGATGACTGCGCATCGCTCAGGGTGTGCATCACGCTGATCCCCTCCTTGCCGGCGCCATAGATGATCACATTGATCTTTTCAACCTTGTTTTGCGCAGTGATGCCGTAATAGGCCAGTTTAATCGACATCCTGAAAAACAACAGCATAAACAGTGCAATCGGGTAAAAAATGAGCAATGCCGTATTTGGAATCAGCATCGAGTATTTCACACCTGTAACTATTACTGAGTGATCTCTCCTTTCAAGCAAATACAGAATATAATTGACAATCGCCAGCAAAATAATGGTCAGGGTTACCGCCTTTACAATCCTGATTGTATCGTTCTGGCCGGTATGACGGATGAGTCCCTTATGCGAACCGGTAATGATTATCGAAATAAAACCTGTCAGCATAACCGCAAAGATCTGCAACCTGATATGATAGAAGGAAAGCTCAGACAACACGAAGTCGAACCGCAGCAGGTTGGCAATGATCATGGCAACGGCTATCAGCACGAGGTCAATAAATACCACAATCCAACGGGAGAGGATCATGTTGGAATGCCGGAGAAAAAAATGTTTAATCAAGGTTCAGGGTTCAGGATTGCAAAGTTATGACAATTGATTTATAGATTCAGGAATAATTACATTAATTATCAACTGAACAATAGCGTAACCTGTTGATAATTTTAATGGGAGCCCCAAAGTCAATCTTTCGATAAAACACTTCTGCTATTACAGTACTGAAAAAGATAATGGTTCCGGCCAATAAATCCGTTGATTCCTGTGACCATGATCCTCATATGAAGCATGTATTTATAATCTTTTCAAGGGTTTCCAAGCTTTGTAATCCATAAACCAATGATCTCTTTGGCAGCATTGGTACTGGCTCCCATGGCCTGGGCATCGGGAAGGATCAGATTCAGGGAGAATGGAAGCTTTACCGCCTCGAAATCGGCCGGGGCCGGAATAACCAGCAGGCCGGTACGGCCAAAGATCCATCGGGCGCGGGGCATATGCATGGCCGAGGTGACCAGAAGAATCGACCTGCCCTTTACCACCTGCATCATCCGCTGAACCTCCCGTGCATTCTCAATGGTATTTTTACTGAAGGGTTCAACCCTGATGGCCCCTGAAGGTACGCCAAGCATCACCAGAAACTGCTTCATTCCAAGTCCTGCCACGCCGGTTCCCGAGATGAGATCAAGCCCGGCGCTGACAATGACCACCTTCGACTTTCCCTCATGGTAAAGCTGTGCAGCAAAAAGTTCACGGTCGGCCGCTGCGCCCAGATCGAGCGAAGGCATTGACTTGCCTGCATTTCCACGGATCCCCCCTCCCAGAACAACGATGGCATCGGCAACCGGATACTCGTTAGCAGGCCGCCAGATGTTTTGCGATTCCAGCTTTCTGCACATAAAATTGGCCCACAAAGGGGTGCTCCAGAGCCAAAGCCATACTGCCACGAACAACAGCAGCGCCATGGCTGCCCTTCTCCTTTTATATATCAGAAACAAAGCGGCGAGCAGCACGAGAACAGCCAATCCCAGGGGCATCAGGAAAAGTGAAAGCGCTTTATACAAAAAATAATTCAGTCCAAACAAAACAGTTTCAGTTTGCAGTAAAATTGAACAACTCAAAGACTTTAACAAAATGCTTCATCACAAGGATGGGCGTATTGGTGTAAATACCGTTACCGGGTTTTGACCAGCGAAGGTATGAAATTATGAGGTAGTGCAAAAATGTTATGTCTGTAACATAACATTACGAAAAACATTGTATATTTGCTGCAATAAACCAGATTAGTAAGTTTATGCATTTGCGTTTGACTACAAACCCGGCAATGAAAATATAAATCTTTCGAAACCAGTTATGACTAAAAAGGTTATATTATATTTAATAATCCTGCTGATTGCAGCCTCAGGCCATGGCCAGTCCCCGAAAGCAATTGCCCCCATGGGCATTGTGAGGTTTGGTCCCGGCGACTTTGAGCGTGCTATCGCAGCATGTACCCAGGACATCCAGAGCAATCAGCAGAATGCCGGCGCATTTTACCAGCGGGGCATCGCAAAGTTTGAACTGAGCGACTACCCCGGCGCCATTGCCGACTTCAGCGCCATGATCGCAATCAACCCGGAGTACGCCTATGCTTACTATAACCGGGGAATTGCAAGATATAAGGCCAATGATTACCCGGGGGCGATGAGCGACAATGACAAGGCGATCGGGATCAACCCCTCGCTGGCCACCGGATTTGGCAATCCCTGGGATGCCATGGCCCATTACAACCGGGGCAACGACAAAGCCGACGCCAAAGATTACCCGGGAGCGCTGGAAGAATTCAACAAGGCCATTCAGATCAACCCCATATCGGGCGCTGCTTACTTCTTCAGGGGAAATGCTAAATATGAGATGCGTAATTACATCGGGGCCATCGCCGACTATAATATGGCCAATGAGTTTTACCCGCAGCTTGCCTCCCTTTATTATAACCGGGGAAATGCCCGCTACCAGCTCCAGGACTACCCGGGAGCCATTGCCGACTACACCCGGGCCATCGGGAAAAATCCGCGCTTTGCCAATGCATATTACATGAAAGGACAGGCATGGAACGCGTCGGGCCAGCCTGATCGCGGCCAGATGGATCTTATAAAAGCAGCGGAATTAGGGCACCCCGAAGCCACAAAATACATCAGGTAAAGGTATCGAATACCCGCCCGGCACCTTGTGTTGCGGGATATCTGCCTCGTTGACAAGATGTTAGCACACACAATGATGTTGGCTTTTGGAAATCACTACTTTGAATTTCCCGGAACCAGGTTGATATGGAATCCATTCCCGCCACAGACCCTTACGATCTCACGGTTCAGGATACAGGCGCTGTGCAGGGATTTGGTACTCCGGCCACAGTCAGAAACAGGGTCAAATCAGGGAGATCCCTTTTAAAAACTTGCCAGGGTGTCATGCATGCCCTGTTCAGCCGTTACCGGCAGTGCTGAAATCTTTAACGCAGATTTAATTCTGCTGTTTGAAACAATGAGATTTCCGGTCATCTTATTGACAGTCATCCTGTTGAACGGCAAATGAAGCGCCGTGCCCGTAACGGCTGCAAAATGAATGAACCATGCAGGGAGGCGGAGTGCGGCCGGTTTCCTCCCCAGCACCTCACCCATCATCGCAATGATATGGGTGGCAGACAGGGGGTCGTCGTCGCACAGGTGGTAGATGCCGGAGGGAGCGTGTGACGCGTGACGGCGTGACGAAAGAACGTGACGATGTGACGGAAGAACGTGACGACGTGTTAGCGGGCCGAAATAGCGTACCGGGATGTCTGGTTTTGGGTTAAGGAATTCGCCGATAATGTAATTCAGGTTTTCCATCGATAGGTATGAACGGTGATTATCGAGGTTGAAGAATGGCCAGGGAAAGCCCTTTCGGATATAGTTGAACAGCGATTTGAGGTTTCCATGACGGCCGGGACCATGGACCATGCAGGGGCGGAGTATGTAGACATTGCGCCGGCCAGCGGTGAGGTTCGTCAGTGCCGGCCCTCTTTGCCGACCCGGGTCACCGGGAAGGTGCGAAAGGATGTACTGCTCTGCCTGTTGTTTTGATCTTCCATAGGCGCTCACAGGATGAGGGGTCTCCTCCTCCGTAAGTGGTATATCACTCACCTCAGCAGCAGCTTTGATCGAACTGAAGAAGATAAAGCTGTGTGCAGCGGAGCGCAGAAAAAAGTCGTAGATCGTTTGGGTTAATTCCGTATTAATCCTGAAATAATCATGTTCGTGACTCCTGCCGTGTTCCTCTATGGCCATTCCCGCCAGGTGTATGATGCATTCAATTCCCTGAACTGAGTCAAGCTCATCCCAGGTAATGGACTCCGGCGCCGGATTTGGCTTAGATGTTCCTTTTCGACTCACCCCGATAACTGTATGACCACAAATACCGGTTAGATGGGTTGTGAGCGACCGGCCAATATATCCTGTATGTCCTGTGATCAGAATTTTCAATCGTTGCAGTTTTGGAATCTGTTTCCTGAATTGTTGACTAATTTTCAACCTTTGGTCAACTGGCACCCGGATATTGCATAAGCAGCCTTGGGCGGGGTTGAGCAGAAATCAATTTTATAGACTAATTTTCAACCATTGGTCAACTGGCACCCGGGTATTGCATAAGCAGCCTTGGGCGGGGCCGAGTTGGAATCAATTTTGGGGTAATGGATAATGTTCCGGCCCCGGACGCAGCTCCGGTGCAATATCCGGGTGCCGGTTGAATCCGCATATCACGCCTTTGTATTTCTCGGGAACAGCCGTACATATTGAAAGATCTTGATGAAATATTTCATGAAAAGCAGCGGCATGCTGGTGTGGATCCCATTTTCGCTGCAGGCTCTTACGATCTCCTGGTTCAGGATATAGGTGCTGTGTATCGATTTGGTACTCCGGCCGCCTGTGCGCATCCTCACCATATCCATTGGCAGATATTGATAGGAAACCTGGTGCGTGTGCAGAAAGCGGATGATGAGCTCATAATCGGCCGCGATCCTGTAATCTGTCTTATAACAACCATATTGGCCAAACAATGAACGCTTTACGAAAAAAGTGGGATGGGGCGGCATGAACCCGAAACGAAGCTGCCAGGGTTTGAAATATCTTCCCGAGATATAACGCACCGTCTTTTCCCAATCGGGGGGCTTTACAAAGTGGATATCGGCAAAAAGGGTGTCGGTATCATGGTTTTGAAAGGCTGCAACCACCCGTTCGAGCGCCCGGTCGGTAGTGTAAATATCATCGGCATTCAGCATGCCAACCACATCGCCCGTGGCAAGATGTATTCCTTTGTTCATGGCGTCGTATGGGCCATGGTCGGGTTCGGTGAGAAAGACCTTGATACGGTCGCCATAGCTTTCAACGATCTCACGGGTGCCGTCGGTGGAGCCGCCATCGATGATGATATACTCCACATCAGGCCAGGTTTGGTTTAAAACCGACTCGATCGTGGCGCGGATGGAGATGGAATGGTTAAGGACAACGGTGATTATGCTTAGTTTCATCCGTAAATATTCGGTTTTATCCTCATTGTTTTTATACAGGAAATTTCATTTTTCCCAGCATGATCCCTGGTAAAAACTGAATGTCCTGGTGAGTTGCTGTGAAATTCTTGTTAACTAAAAATGGATTCTTTATTCCCTCAGCAGCTGCAAACCGGGCTAATTTGGCTGTTCCCGACGGTTGTGACAGGTCCGAGTATTTAATTTCAAGTGCAATTGACGAATCACCTGACCCGGCAATAAAATCAATTTCACTCCCTTCCAGGCTGCGGAAAAATCTTATTGGTATTGAACCTGGCAGGAGTTTCCGTAATTCTAAAAACATTGTACTTTCAAAGAGCGAACCATTATCCGGACGCAAATCAATGGCCGAAAGGTTTCCAGCAATCAGATTACGCAAACCGTTATCTGTGAAAAAGACTTTCCGCATTTTTACAACCGATTTACGCGCATTGCTCAGGTAAGGCTCAACCATTATCAGGATATGCATCTGCTCCAGAAGCCAGAGATATTCTTCAGCTTTTCTGTAGGTTAGCCCGCTTGTACGCGACAGTTCATGCGGATTGACCAGATTCCCGACCTGATGGGCGATCAGTTTAAGCATCCTGTTGAAGGCAACACTGTCCTCATTGCGAACGTAGGCACGAATGTCTCTCAGAAGATATGTTTTATATATATCGTCAAGCAGTTCTCTTTTTTCATCGTAATTTGACTGCAGGGCAACACGGGGCAAACCACCATAAATGATGAAGTCTTCAAAATACCGTGCTATCGGAGGCTCAATCGATGCTGCCGGAAAATCAACAGAATATGACTGATAAATCTCATGCATCGGCTCATCAACAAACCTAAGATACTCCTCGAATGATAAAGAGAATACAGGGATGATCCTGACCCTGCCAGCAAGCGACTCGTCAACTTTCTGCAACACATCCAGGCTTGAGCTGCCACTGCAGAGAATTTTCAATTTTTCGTGCTTGTCGACAATCAGTTTCAGCGTAGTATCTATGTTCGGAATGAACTGATATTCATCAATCATCAATACTCCGTCCAAATCCTGATTCAGTCCTGATTTCAGGTATGGTTCCAAAACCGATAATTTATCGAACATAGCAGCAATCTCAGGATCCTGTCCATTGATAAACAGACGTTTACCATAAATCCGTAGGCTTTTCATAATGGTCGTTTTCCCAACTTGCCTCGCGCCTGTAAGAATAACGACCGGAAGGCTTTCCCAAGCCCTTGTAATTTTTGAATAATATTGTGCCCTCGGGAAGATCAAAGTGCCTATTTTTTACAAATTTAACAAATTTTAGTGTTATTTTTTTACTTTTATGAAAATTTTTAATACTCCTGAAGCGCTTTTTTTACTACAGAATTTCCTATCAAACTTTAAGTGCCAAAAACGTGAATTTTTTAATTTTTTGGAACTTCCTTGCTGTATAATTCCGGTTTTAGGATCTCCAGCATGTTCTTCCTGCATTTTTCGAGACTGTAGTTTTCAATGGCATGCCTGACATTGTACTCCTGAATTTCGCACAACTTTTCCCTGTTGCCTGAAAGTGACAGGATGGCGTCGGCAATAGCCTGGCCTGAGCGGGGTTCAACAAGCAATCCGTTTTCGGGTCTGACAAGGACAGGCAGAAAATTGTGACGGGTGGCGATGATGGCATTGCCGGTGCGCATGGCCTCCAGGATCGAAACCGGCAAAGCTTCGGAGGGGTGCCAGCTTGGGAACACGAAGATGGATGACCCATTGAGCAGGGTGATCTTGTCAGCCCCTTTCACCAGGCCCCGGTAACCGATGCGACCCGCGAAACGCTCCTGCAGTGCCTGCAACCGGGTATGAAACCGGTTGGCAATCTCCTTTAATCCCATTGAATCATCGGCCCATAAAACGCCTGCAATGACGAAGGAGGCGGTTTCATGCGTCGCGAGCACGATGGCTGCAGCATCCAAAAACTCCAGGATCCCCTTGCTATGCATCAAGGCCGACAGATACAGAACCTGTTCAGACTTCGCCAAGGGACTCTTTCCGGCAGCATCGGTTCTTTCGGCAGCAGGAAAATCCGCAATCGGTTGGTTGAACTGAATAGAAGTCTCTCGCAGTGGTTCGCCCGGAAACGGTTGGTTTGGCTGATCACCGGTCATCGGTTGTGATGAATCGCCCCGAACCGGCTGGTCGAACCGGCTGTCGTAGCAGTTGGGCACGACCCTGATCTTGATCTGCGGAAAGTCCCTGAATTCGCCTTTCATCTCCTCCAAAAGCACGATGGCTGTATCAACCCTGCCATAACCATACCGGATCAGGGGACGGAGCATGCCGCTGTTCTCATAAAACGACCTGAAATTGGCGCCGTGCAGGTGAGCGATCATCCGCTTGTTACACCACCGGCCCAGCATCAGCAGGGGAATGTCCTTTACAAACCCTGTCATGCTGCGCGAAGGGGTGAAATAAACGGTTTTGAACCGGCAAACCAGGAAAAACCAGCAGGTGGCCAGCATCGTGTACACCGTGTTTCCGAGGGTGGAATCGAAACGGGTGATGTTGACCAAATATATCTCCTCTTTCGGGAACAGCCCGACGACCGGCACAAACATGGCCGACTGCCCGGTGAAGGGAGGAGGGAGGGAACCGTAGAGGAGGAGTTTGGGGGGATGGGAGTTCATGAGTCGTGACGGAAAAACGTGATGAAAACGTGACACGCGTGACGAAGGAACGTGACGGAAAAAACGTGACACGCATGACGGAAAAACTTGACGAATTTTGAATTTTGAACTTTGCACTTTGAATTTTTTTCAGGTTTTCTTCACGCTCAAAAAGTACCTGACATGCTCCACCGGCCAAAAGGGTTCGAAATGCCTGCGGTTGATCACGGCGCCGTTGAAGGAAAAGTAATGCCGGTGGTCGGACTGGCTGAAAATATACCGGTACTGGCTTTTTGCAATGTTTAAGGCCGTTAAGCTAAAATCATTCATGCCGCCATAGGTGTAGGCAAAATATTCGCACGGAGCGCCGGTGTGATGTTCGATCGCCTGCCTGCCCGCAAGGAGTTCATGCAGGATGAGATCCCGGTCGTCCGTGTTCAACGGCAGGTGATCCTGCCCATGCGAACCGATGATGTGTCCTTTTTGGTGGAGCGCCTTGATCTGATCCCAGGTCATGGGGGCTTTACGGGGCGTCATCACCCTGTTCCTGAGAAAATTTTCGCGATACGCCGCATCTCCGCCGATAAAGCCGGGATTGATGAAGAAGGCCGCATTGATGCCGTATTCCTCCAGCGCCGGGGCGATGGAAGTTGCCTGTTCTTCAAAACCATCATCGAAGGTAAATGCCACCAATGGGTCGCTGACCTTTGTGCGGTTCACAATCATCGCTACCGCATCTTCGATCCGGACCAGGGTGCACCCCTCACGCAAAGCGTTCAGCTGCTCCCTGAACACGGAGGCCTCCCCTTTGCCCGGTGAAAGGTAGTGACCGTTCAGGATATGAACCCCCCTCGCCGGTTTGGCGAAGGTTCCGAAAAGATCGAGATACAGTTTCCGAAGGGTTTGTCTCACAGCAAAAAGTTTCAGGTTTCAGATTTTCAAGGACAGATGACAGATGACGGATGACGGATGACGGATGACGGATGACGGATGACAGATGACGGATGACAGATGACGGATGACAGATGACGGATGACAGATGACCGTCGTCGGTCGTCAGTCGTCGGTCATTTGTTCAGATTTCAGGTCACTTTCGGGCGATAATCCCGATAATCACCTGGTAATCCGGATCATTTTCGTCAAGCATCTTCCGATCGGGCAAATCCTCAACTGCCAGCCCCTGCAACAGGGCCGTTGCTGCCAGCACATTCCCGAAGGTCACAACCTCCACATGGCCTTCACCAAAAACATCCTCAAATAATTTCAATGCCGACTGACCGGTAAACCGCCAGTAATCGCCCCATCGGTCCATATCGTACCGCGAAACCTGCGATATCCCGGCAACGGTGGCCAGTACAATCCCGTCGTTTTTCAGCAACCGGTGCGTACCTGCAATGGCCTGCGTCACATCATAGATAAAATTATAGGTCTGGGTGCAGATGAAGCAGTCGTAACGGTTCCCGGGCAGGGAGGCGGGCTTTGACAGGTCGCCCGTGATGGTCGATGGCTTGCCGGATCCATCCACATGCAGGGTCTCAAAAACCGTGGTCTCCCTGCTTTTTAAATCTGCAAACTTTCGTGCATAGGTATCTTCAGCTATTTCCAATATGCAGCCCCTGATGTCATGGCTGTGTGCCGACAGAAATTTTTCAATGTAGTACCGGTCGATCGGCATCCCCCGGTCAATCCCAAAAAGCCGGCTAACCGGCTGGGTCCTGACCGGATCATGGAATTCAACTTTCTTATACAGTCGAAAAATTAACTTAACAGCGCGGACAAATTTTACGAGGTATGGCATCAGGTTTCAGGGTTCAATCGTATATCGTATATCCTAATATCTTTCACCATAAAAAGCCAAACAATATCAAATATAAACATTTTGTTTAACATATTTTCAAAATGTAATGCATTTTGAGAGTTTTATTTCCAAAGACTGAATATCACAAGATAAGCTTGTTAAGAATTCTTCGTCACGCGTGTCACGTTCCTTCGTTACGCGTGTCACGTTTAGGGAAGTCAATTCACAGCTACGTCTGGGGCCTGAACATCCACCCTTATATCAGGATTGAAACCGGCACAGCCCCAGCCAAGGCTGTTCATTTGACATCCCTAACGCTTAATCCCGGCTTCAGACTCCGTGCCTGTTGCTTCCAATATGCCGCACTCCCTGCCATCCCCATTTTTTCGTATGCCTTCGATAACCAGTATTCCCGCCGACTGTCGTAAGGACTGGAACAGTCGGGTAACAAAATGGCGATGGCTTCGCGGCAGCGGTTTTCATGAATGAGGTAGCGGGCCTTGATCGTTGCAACGGGCTCGTCGCGGTCGCTCACATTGGGAATCGACGGGAAGCCGGAGGCTATGAATGAAGCCGTATGCGTGAGCCTGTTCCCGGCATCATCGGCCAGCACATAGCGCTGAAAACGAAGTGATTTCACATTCTG
>CAISJJ010000201.1 GCA_903885595.1 uncultured Bacteroidales bacterium | reverse complement strand
TTTCAAAAAATCGTCAAAGAGAGCAGGCAGAAGTAAATAACACAATAACGACACGAAATGCAGGATTCATTGCAGGTTTCGTTTCATTATACTTTTTAATACTGTATCCGATAATTTCAATATTTCTCATCTCTATGCTGTTAAAGAAACGTATTAAAAATGTGTTCGGGGAATCATCCTCGCTATACACCAATCCTGATCAGGCTTAGCAAAAATCAAAGCAACCCTGGTAATTTCTTTACAAAATGGAAATTTTGATGTGCAATAACTGTCAAATTTATCACATCAGATGGAAAATGAACTATAACGGCTCCGTAACCGATTTATCTGAAACGATCAACTGTGCAATCAAAGCCAGCGACATAACAACCAATACCTGAAACATGAGCATTCTTGGAAAGAGCCTGAATTTGGAAATATTTGACTTGAAATGTTTTTTCTGAAAGGAGTAAAAAGGAACCAATGAAACAATATTCTCTTTGGTAGAATCAGGATCATAATGGAAGCCATAATCGGGAGAATACTTATTTGGTTTATGATCATATGTTATATCAAAAGTTGATAAAATTATCAAAGAGTCATAATTTCTATAGTTATAATATATTTCGTTTAATTCGTCAATAAGGATGTTACAAATACTGTCGGATCTATATAAAACAATACCATCACTTTCAAGATCCTTCCATAAGTTTCTTAATGATGCTACATCGGGGCTCACTGATTTATATTTGTCCTTTTCAAATTGAAAATAGTTTGAACATTTTTTAATGGAAAAAACGTACTTAATTTCTTTATCCGAATCAACAATTATTAAATCATTTCGCACTTTATTATAGGTGTTCAAATGGGCAAAAAGTCCACCTTTTTTATCGGGTTTTGATAATTGATTATTCATGAATTCTGAATCGTTCTTTTCAGCTGATGTAAAAAAAGAGTAAACCAACGTGCGGCTTTGCTCAGCCCTGTTCAATTTTTTACTATACCACTGATATTTTGCAAGATATATATTGAGTGAATCGAATTCCTTAGAGTAAACGTTTTCCTGAAGTGTCTGGCTGTTATTTATCATCGCATCGCTGACCAACAATTGAGCGATGATACCAAAAACCATAGCGAAATTGAAGGTAAAAATAATGATTGGGAGAATTTTGATGTTATATGCACCCATAAAATTCAGGATACGATAATATGGAGAATGTTGCCGGCATTCGGAATATATAAAAAGGGAAAGTAAAAGAATAACCAGAGGAAGCATGCCAGCAATTATCCAATAAGGAACAGCCATTTGATTCTTCATCAAATCTTCACTTGCAATAATAAGAAACCAGGCAGATGACACTGCAACAATAACTCGTGGTAAATATAATGATAGCCTTTGATTTAATACCGCTCCAGCAATCATGGTCAGGAAGAAACTTCCAAGGCCTATTAATATAAGGATATCCGTGGCCTCGAAAATTTTCCCGAGCCACAAAAAAAACACAGTCAAGAAAACAATAAAGGTAAACAATTGTCCTGCCACCTGCACTTTAAGATTTACAGGACTCTGCATACCTATTGCATTGATCACCGCATGTTTGGTAAGAAAGAATTTTTGAATGTCTTCGTCACTTTCACGATCAATGGAGTGTTTAATATTCAATTTTGCAAGATCTTCCAGTTCAGCTTCCGGATTCCGGAACCAATTGCCAGAGGCCAGCCGGTTTACCGGTATTTCGCGAGTAACGACATTCTGTAATAAAACCGAAAGGAATTCGTGGTATGATACTTTTAATTCGGAAAATTTATGATCCAGTTCCCTTGCTTCTTCCCATTCGTACAATGCCTTGTAAAAGTCAAATTTTCTGCGGATCAATTGAAAAACAGCGCTTTTCTCCAGTCTTTCCCGTGCAGCCAATGCGTTAACAGGCGAAAACCTGTTAATATCGCTGCCCGGATTGCTAAGTTCATAAAACAGGCATAATAACACTTCATGAATAGAGGTGAGATCAAACCTGCCAGGCGCCTCCAAAACCTCCCGATCAGGAATATGCGATGCATAAAATAATTTATATTGCGGCGTTTTATATTTAATCGCAATCTTTTTATCAAGCTCACGGATATTCAGCAGAAAATAATCTGTCCGTTCCGGATTTTCAAGCGGGATCGTAAATAAATGTTCCTGCCTGCGAACAAGCACTGAATGCGAAGGATTATCATCATTAGCAAAAAAATCGATTGCATCCTTTTTAATTTTAACCTTTACTTTCTTAAATTTGGGTGGAATGTGATCTATTTCGCATTGAAAGACTGATTCGAAAATATCATCCGAATGAACCGACATTTGGGTATGCAGATAATAAATGCTCATAGTCGGTCAGATATCCGTTTCAACACAGTTAAGTATTCATTAAGGTCAAGATTTTGAGACTCTTGTTCACTTGAAAAATTCTCAAGGAAAAAGCTATTAAGTTCACGCCAGAAAGTTATCATTTTCTCAATATCGCCTCTGGTGCCAAATGCGCAACGGTGGTAGAACTTGTTTATATACTCTGTGAGAATAAAAAGGTTTTTCCGTTCCTCTTTTGCGTAAAACTCTTTCCAAACATAGGTGGCGAATAAGGATCCGGCTTTCATGTCCCTCGCAATCACCGGGCGCATCATGTATTTTTCCATAAATACCGTGTATTCAGCAGCCATAAATGTATTGAAATCATCGAGGGTATATATTCCTTTGATGCCTTCTATTGATTTTTCAAGAAACCCGATGATCTTCCTTGTATCAAATATAGCATGCTCAAGCTGGAGTTGCAGGAACTTATTCAAAGAATTGATGAACAGGTATGGTGTGTTGATGGGGTCAGCTCCCCGGCTCAGGTACCAGTAATAATCAATCAATCGGACACCTTTATTTCGCAAATCGTCAATAAATGTTTGATTAAATGCAGTAATCGGGAAAATCCAAAGCCTGTGCATTGGACCACGGTTTGCCTTGATCTTGTTATACTGTGCCTGTATTTTGAGATAGGTAGCAGCTTCCTCATCTGAATACTCTTGGGATCGCTTCCGTTCTTCAACTTCTTTCGTTGAAATGTTGAAGAAATGCTCTCTCCCATCGCCCCAAAATTCTGTGGCATATTCACGCAAATTGTCACCTTTATCATCAAGCAGGTAATCCATCATGATAAGGTCAAAGCGAAGACGATGATCAGCAAGCAGCTCCTTTGCATCATGAAGGTTTTTTACTGCAATGATTTGCAATTTTGAATGAGATGGTTGTATTATTTCTGAATTGACAATATCCTGGTTTTGATTTTCATCCTTAATGTACAAGGAGTCTTTATCATGAATTTCAACCGTTATTTCGTCTTTTTTTGCAGAGGACTTCCAACAAACACGTTCTTGCAGGAGGACATCAAACTTTAGTTGCAGAAGATCCTTTATGATATTAGCTTTACATTCATCATCTTTTTCACAATCTTTTTTATATTTATCGTCAATCAGAAGAATGCGAAATGTCATTTTGTCGCAGCTCGGTTTATTCAATGGAATGACTGGATTGATAGCTTCTGACACAACTGATTCGATGCGCATTTGTGACTCTGAATTAAATACAAAAGGGGCAACGTGGGCGCCATGTCCCTTCAGGTTTTCAATCTTTGATTCTTTGCACAATCTGGTATAAAATTCAATATACTCTTTAGCAACAGGCTTTTCGAAAATCTTATGACCAGATAAATATTTAATGAGATCAATATAGTCGTTCAGTACCCGATCAAAGTTTTCATCTAAGAAATAGATGTAGCGATTCCAAATGCTGCAATCAATAAAACGAAAATATAATGGAATATTCAATTTTTTGAAATAATTCCATTCTGTAATTGAATTGCTTTTTCCTGAAAATAAATCTTCAAGTCCTATAAATAAAATGGGCACTGGTGAATAATTTGATGAATCGTGTTTTCTTAATGCAGCAATACTTGCATTTATCAGTTCCTCGTTAATGTAATCAAGGTATATCAATTTGCCTTGTAGTTTCGTCAACCCAGTATTCACGCTGATTTTGTTATCGTTAAAGCCCTTCCAAAAACCAAGGTTGGGATCTGGCAAGATAACTTTCCCATCGAACCGGAATATTTCCATAATCAGAGGATAAAAGAAATATTTGCTTTTAAGAAGATATTATCAAATGCAGATTTGATTACAGATGGCTTAGTTGAATCATTACTGGCTAATATCAAATTAACTGCATCAAGATCTATTTTCTTAAGTTGCTCGACATCATTTTTCATAGCT
>CAISJJ010000200.1 GCA_903885595.1 uncultured Bacteroidales bacterium | reverse complement strand
TGGGCATACAGTTCGTGCGGCACATCCGCCCCAACCATGCTGAGCCAGAGTACCACAGCCGATTCTCCTGCCAGTCCTGTTACCGGAACTCACGTTGCCGGTTCCACACAGGTCGTCTGGAACTGGAATGCGGTTGAAGGGGCCACGGGTTATAAATGGAATGATGTAAATGATTACAATACTGCGACTGATATGTTCGCCGCAACGACTAAAACCGAAACCGGCTTGTCGTGCAGTACGCCGTACACGCGGTATGTATGGGCCTATAACACCTGCGGTATTTCCACGGCCACATCCCTGGCCCAAACGACCTCTGCCTGTAATCCCTGCGGAGCTTCCATTACAATCGACCATATTGCAGGAGCAGTAGCTCCGGTTACCAAAACAGTCACCTACGGCACGGTAACCAATATCCCCGGTGAAACCTCGAAATGCTGGATCACCAGCAACCTTGGAGCAGACCACCAAGCCACTTCAGTCGACGATGCAACAGAACCCTCGGCGGGCTGGTACTGGCAGTTTAACCTTAAACAAGGCTATAAGCATGATGGCACCACACGCACGCCCAACACCACCTGGATAAGCAGCATCATGGAAAATTCAGACTGGATATCAACTAACGACCCGTGTGCGATTGAACTTGGAGGCGGATGGCGCATTCCAACCTCGACAGAATGGACCAATGTAGATGCAAGTGGAGGATGGACAAATTGGAACGGCCCTTGGAATTCCAACCTAAAAATGCACGCAGCCGGCTTCCTGTGGGGCAACGATGGTTCTCTGGTAACTAGCGGCTACTACGGTTGCTCCTGGAGCAGTACGCAGAGCGGTGACCCCTCCGGCTTGTTCATGAACTTCTTCTTTTACAACAGCTACATGCAAGAGAGTAACAAGGCGGACGGCTTTTCCCTTCGCTGTGTCCGAAACTAGTAATTTATTTAATATAACTGATAAATGAGAGGCTTTTTAATCTCTTTGGGTGTCAATTTCACGCTGAATGCAGCGAATGGGAATATTCCCGTGATAGCCGGCAACTTGCGGCGGGAGCATTTATATAGAAAAACCATAGAATTATGAAAAAAAAATACTTATTGCTCATTGGATTTCTGCTCAACAGCAGTTTCCTTTTCTCACAGGTGGGTATCAACACCGATGGCAGCAACCCTGATCCTTCGGCTATCCTGGATGCCAAATCAACAGAAAAGGGTTTTCTGCCGCCCCGAATGACCCTTGCCGAAATGAACGCCATTGCCAGCCCTGCATCAGGTTTGATGGTCTGTTGCACCGATTGCGGGCCGAATGGTTCAGGCACCTTGATGATGTTTGCCAATGGCGTTTGGTTTATCTTCAATGCCAGCTGTTTAGCGCCAGGTTCGCCGGTAAATGGCGTTCATATACCCTCTTCTAATCAGATTATATGGAACTGGAACACGGTGGCCCCGGCCGCTGGGTATAAATGGAATACTGTAAATGATTACAATACTGCGACTGATATGTTCGCTGCAACGACTCAAACCGAAACCGGCTTGTCGTGCAGTTCGCCGTACACCCGGTATGTATGGGCCTATAACGCCTGCGGTATTTCCACGGCCACATCCCTCACCCAAACAACCTCTGCATGTAATATCTGCGGAGCTTCCATTACAATCAACCATGCAGCAGGAGAAGTAGCTCCGGTTACCAAAACAGTTACCTACGGCACGGTAACCAATATCCCCGGCGAAACCTCGAAATGCTGGATTACTTCTAACCTTGGAGCAGACCACCAGGCTTCAGCTTATAACGATGCAACGGAAGCTTCAGCTGGTTGGTATTGGCAGTTTGATCTCAAACAAGGCTATAAGCACGATGGCACAACCAGAACGCCCAATACCCCCTGGAAAGACGGCATCTACGAAAATTCAGACTGGATATCAGCAAACGACCCGTGTGCGATCGAACTTGGAACTGGTTGGCGTATCCCTACCAAAGCTGAATGGACCAATGTGATTGCAAGTGGAGGATGGACAAATTGGAACGGCTCATGGAATTCGAACCTAAAAATGCACGTCGCCGGGGAACTCAACGGCACCAATGGTGCGCTGGACTACCGCGGCTCAATCGGCTACTACTGGAGCAGTACGCAGGGCGATGCCGCCATCGGATGGGGCCTGGCCTTCAGCATGAACTACAGCGGCATGTACTACAGCAATAAGCCGTATTGCTTTCCCCTTCGCTGCGTGCGAGATACCGATTGTTTACCCCCGGGTTCTGCGGGAACCGGCGTTCATATCCCCTCATCCGATCAGATTATCTGGAACTGGAATTCGGTTTCAGGGGCCACCGGTTACAAGTGGAGCGCCACGAACAATTATGCTGCGGCCACCAACATGGAAACAGCCACCACGAAGACCGAAACGGGATTGGCCTGCCTCACGGCCTACACCCGCTATGTATGGGCCTATAACGCCTGCGGTATTTCCGCGGCCACAACCCTGACCCAAACGACCTCTGCCTGTTTTACCTGTAGCAGCTCCATCACAATCAACCATGCAGCAGGAGCAGTAGCTCCCGTTTCCAAAACAGTTACCTACGGCACGGTAACCAATATCCCCGGCGAAACCTCGAAATGCTGGATTACCAGTAACCTTGGCGCTGACCATCAGGCAACCGCTGTTGACGATGCTACCGAAGCCTCAGCAGGCTGGTACTGGCAATTTAACCGGAAGCAGGGGTACAAACATGATGGTACGACAAGAACGCCCAATACGGCCTGGATAAACTATATAAATGTAAATCTTGACTGGCAGACCGTCAACGACCCGTGTGCGATTGAACTTGGAAGCGGCTGGCGTATCCCTACCAAAGCTGAATGGACCAATGTAGATGCTGGTGAAAACTGGACCAACTGGAACGGCCCCTGGAACTCATTATTAAAAATGCACGCCGCCGGGGACCTCAACACCAGCGACGGTTCGCTGTTACACCGTGGCTCAATCGGCCGCTTCTGGAGTAGTACGCAGAACGATGCCAACAACGGCTGGGGCCTGCACTTCCTCAATAGCTTCTGCAGCATGGTCAGCCTCAACAAAGCGTATGGCTTTACTGCCCGCTGTGTGCGAGATGCCGATTGTTTACCCCCGGTTTCTCCGGTAACTGGCGTCCACATCCCCTCATCCGATCAGATTATATGGAACTGGAATGCAGTTGCAGGGGCCACCGGTTACAAGTGGAGCGCCACGAACAATTATGCTACGGCTATCGACATGGGAACAGCCACCACGAAGACAGAGACAGGACTTACAACGGGCACAACTTATACAAGATATGTGTGGGCTTATAATACCTGCGGAATATCGACATCGACAACCTTAACTGCTCAAACTGTAACATTCGTTATTGGCCAAAGTTATGGAGGTGGAATCATCTTCTACATTGATGGTACAGGTCTGCACGGCTTAATTGCAGCCACCAGCGACCAGAGTAGCGGAGCGCAATGGGGTTGTTACGGAACTACCATCGGAGGTACATCCACAGCCATTGGCACGGGACAGGCCAATACAACAGCCATAGTTAACGGATGTAACACAGCCGGGATAGCGGCCCGTATATGTAACGACCTTGTGCTGAACGGTTATGACGATTGGTTTTTACCCTCGAAAGACGAGCTTAATCAAATGTACGTGCAAAAAGGCGCAATTGGCGGGTTTACCAGCAACGCCTTTTGGAGTTCCTCCGAGTACTTTGCCATCTTGTCGTGGCCCCAGGACTTCGCCAGTGGTGCCCAGTTCCTAAACGATAAGTTCAACAACTACCATGTACGGGCTGTTCGGGCTTTTTGATTAACCATTTAACAATTTGACAATTTTTAATACAGCAGCTTGTACTGAGCGAAATCGAAGTAAGCGGGCGATTTTTTTTAAACCATGGCATTGAATTCCGACAATAACGCCGCATGTTTGCAACTGATCAGTGACAGGCTTTTTAATCACTTTGGGTGTCAATTTCACGCTGATTGCAGCGAATGGGAATATTCCCGTGATACCCGGCAGCTTACAGCGAGTGCCTTTATTTAGAAAAACCATAGAATTATGAAAAAAAAATACTTATTACTCATTGGATTTCTGCTCAACAGCAGTTTCCTTTTCTCTCAGTTGGGTATCAACACCGATGGCAGCAACGCTGATCCTTCGGCTATCCTGGATGCCAAATCCACAGAAAAGGGTTTTTTACCACCCCGTATGACCTTTGCCGAAATGAACGCCATTTCAAGCCCGGCATCAGGCTTAATGGTCTATTGTATCGATTGCGGAACGAACAGTTCGGGTACATTGGCTGTGTTTATCAATAGCATGTGGTTTATCATAAATGCCGATTGCTTACCCCCGGGTTCTCCGGTAACCGGCGTCCATATCCCCTCATCCGGTCAGATTATATGGAACTGGAATGCAGTTGCAGGGGCCACCGGTTACAAGTGGAACACCGCGAACAATTATGCTACGGCTATCGACATGGGAACAGCCACCTCGAAAACAGAGACAGGACTAACAACGGGCACAACATACACACGATATGTATGGGCTTATAATACCTGTGGAATATCGACATCGACAAGTTTGACATGCCAAACTATAACATTCGTTATTGGCCAAAGTTATGGAGGAGGAATCATCTTCTACCTTGATGGCACGGGGCAGCACGGCTTAATTGCAGCCACCAGCGACCAGAGTAGCGGAGCGCAATGGGGTTGTTACGGAACTACCATCGGAGGTACATCCACAGCCATTGGCACGGGGCAGGCCAATACAACGGCTATCGTAAACGGATGCAACCAAGCCGGCATTGCAGCGCGTATATGCAACGACCTCGTTTTGAACGGGTACAGCGATTGGTTTTTGCCATCAAAGGACGAGCTTAATCAAATGTTCGTGCAAAAAGCCGCAATTGGCGGGTTTGCTGAAGACTATTATTGGAGTTCCTCCGAGTACAGTGTAGACTACGCGTGGACCCAACTCTTCGTCGATGGCTTCCAGTTATACAACTTTAAGTTATTCGCAAACTGTGTGCGTGCTGTTCGGGCTTTTTGATTAACCATTTAACAATTGGACAATTTTTAATAATACAGCAGCTTGTACTGAGCGAAGTCGAAGTAAGCGGGCGATTTTTTTTCAACCATGGCATTGAATTCCGACAATAATGCCGCATGTTTGCAACGGATCAGTGACAGGCTTTTTAATCTCTTTGGGAGTCAATTTCACGCTGAATGCAACGAATGGGAATATTCCCGTGATACCAGGCAACTTGCTGCGGGAGCATTTATTTAGAAAAACCCTATAATTATGAAAAAAAAAATACTTATTGCTCATTGGATTTCTGCTCAACAGCAGTTTCCTTTTCTCACAGTTGGGTATCAACACCGATGGCAGCAACCCTGATCCTTCGGCTATCCTGGATGCCAAATCCACAGAAAAGGTTTTTTTACCACCCCGTATGACCTTATGCCCAAATGAACGCCATTTCAAGCCCGGCGCCAGGCCTAATGTTCTATTGCACCGATTGCGGAACGAACAGTTCGGGTACATTGGCCGTGTTTATCAATAGCATGTGGTTTATCTAAAATGCCGATTGCTTACCCCCGGGTTCTCCGGTAACCGGTGTCCATATCCCCTCATCCGGTCAGATTATATGGAACTGGAACGCAGTCGCCCCGGCCACGGGTTATAAATGGAATACGGTAAATGGTTACAATACTGCGACTGACATGTTCGCCGCAACAGCTAAAACCGAAACCGGTTTGTCATGCGGTACGCCGCATACGCGGTATGTTTGGGCCTATAACGCCTGCGGTATTTCTGCGGTCACAAGCCTTACCAAAACTACCTCTGCCTGTTTTTCCTGTGGCGCCTCCACCATTACAATCAACCATGCAGCAGGAGCAGTAGCTCCGGTTACCAAAACAGTTACCTACGGCACGGTAACCAATATCCCCGGCGAAACCTCGAAATGCTGGATTACTTCTAACCTTGGAGCAGACCACCAGGCTTCAGCTGTTAGCGATGCAACGGAAGCTTCAGCGGGTTGGTACTGGCAGTTTAACCGCAAACAAGGCTATAAGCATGATGGCACAACCAAAAGACCTTGCATGGATGAGGATTAATTTCCCTCACATGGATTGGCCCATACTGGTCTTTTTAAATCTGAAGAGATTGGTGAATTTAGTTGGCATATCCATCTATACCGATGTGCTGGGTCAACAAAGGCAGATTGGTTCTGTTCGTTGGATTAAATCAAGCATGCAAAAAGGTTCGGCCGATATTTCAGCCACCATCGCCAGACATTCAATTAAAATCGAGATTAAAGTCGGCCGCGATCACATCCGGCCCAAGCAGGAAATATATCAGCAACAGATCGAAAAAGCCGGAGTAATATATCTTCTCATCCACACCTTCGATGAGTTCTATGACTGGTATATGTCCAAATATCCGAATGGGACCTGAAAATAATGATCGATGGCATATGCTGTAACCTAACAAGTAAACCTTAACATCTAAAATAATTACTATGGGCCTTGAAGTAACATACATCAACCGAAAACGATGCTACGGATTTGAGAAAGGCAACCGGTTTTTTTCATAAATAGGAATGAATATGAGCTACTTGGAGCAGAATATATTGAAGGAGATGAAACCTGGACAGGCGTGAAGCACAGGTTGAAAAAAAGATATCCCGGGCCTGATGATGACAAAGACGACAGATGGGAGGTGTCAATGTTAACCATAACGAACAAAATCTTAGCCGATCAACAGGGCGCTCCACCTCGCAAACGGTAATCGTTCAGTCATTCCACCGGGCCTCACCTGACTCAGGTAAGGGCAAGGTCATCTTTATTTTCTGAAAAACAGTGCCATAAATCCTGAATAAATGCATCCTGCCGAATCAAAACAGGAAATAGTGTTTATATTTGTGTGAAGTTACAACATCATTCATCGTTCTTAAACATCGATAAATATTGCGTTGCTAATATTTCGCTCCTGATAAACTGCCAATTTTTAGAGTGTAGAGAAATAGTTATAGTGGACGCACCCCATGGGTGTGTTCCTTTTGCTATTTCAGTTACACTCGGGTGCTTGGCAGTACCCTCAGAAATTGAACATGTGCGGAGGTTCACGCCCTTTTTTATCCTGAAATCAAAGCAAATAAGCGAACCAATTACATAGTGCTAACCAGCAATTCATGAAAAACACCCATAACAAATCAGAAGCCGAAATCCTTCGCCAAAAGGCTGAAGAGATACTGAAACTTAAAGCAGCTGCATTAGGCTCGCCAGTTTCTGAAACCGACATGCTGAAACTCATTCACGAGTTGCAAGTGCACCAGATTGAACTGGAAATGCAGAACGAAGAACTTCTGCTGGCACAATCCGTTGCAAAAGATGCAATAGAATTATATGATTTTGCACCAACGGGTTATTTTACACTGTCCAATAAAGGCGAAATTCTCAATCTAAACCTTTACGCATCTCAAATGCTGGGCAAAGAACGTCAGCGCCTAAAAAACAACAGACTTGGCTCTTTTATTTCCGGTGACAATAAACCAATTTTCAATCTCTTTCTCGCTAAAGTATTTAACAGCAAGACCAAAGAAACCTGTGAGGTAACCCTTTCGAGTGATAGAAACTCGCCAATGTATGTTCAACTTACAGGCATAGTTGCAAGAAATGAAGAACATTGCTTATTAATTGCGGTTGATATCACCGACCGTAAGCGTTCAGAAGAGTCATTACGTGAAAATGACCGCTTGCTTATGGAATCTCAGAGAGTTGCCCGTTTAGGCAGCTTTATTTGGGACATTGCAAGTGGTTTATGGACGAGTTCAAACATACTTAATGATATTTTTGGTATTGATGAAACCTATACTCGCTCCCTGGAAGGATGGGCAGCATTAATTCATCCAGACTGGCGCGAAACAATGAATGTTTATGTCGTGAATGAAGTTTTAGGAAATTTAAAAAGATTCGATAAAGAATATAAAATCATTAACCAAAAAAATGGGAAGAACATCTGGGTCCACGGTCTGGCTGAACTGGAAACAGATAAAAACAACCAGCCAATAAAATTAATCGGAACAATAACCGACATCACTGAGCGTAAATTGGCGGAGGAGGCTTTGAAGAATTCCAAATCTTTAAAGGATGCAGCATTCGAATCGGTTCAAAACGGCATTCTTGTGGTCAGTGAGCAAGGAGCAGTCATCAAAACCAATGCTAAATTCGCTGAATTATGGAACATACCTGGTGATCTCCTCTCCTCCGCAGACAATAAAGTCTTGCTGGACTATGTATTTGAACAATTGGAAGATCCTGTGGAATTTATGACTAAAATTTCAGAACTATATGAAAAACCCGAGTTAGAATCCTCTGATTTGATTTACTTTAAAGATGGACGCATCTTCGAACGCATTTCGAAGCCTATGCACCTTGAAAACAAGCCAAAAGGCAGGGTATGGTCATTTCTTGATATTACAGATCAAAAACAGGCTGAGATTGCACTGATGAAAAGCGAAGAAAAATATCGGTCATTAACTGAAAACATTGGTGAAGGTGTTTGTTTTGTAGATGAAAAAGAAATATTTATTTATGCAAATTTCGCAGCTAATAAACTATTTGGTGTACCTAAAAGTGGATTAATAGGCTTATGTTTAAATGATTTTCTTCTCGACGAAAATATTGAAATTATAAAGAGCGAAACACAAAAACGCAGCCAAGGTAAAACCAGTTCATTTGAGACCGAAATAATTTTAAAAGACGGAAGTAAAAAGGATATCCTCGTGACTGCTACGCCAAATTTCATTGATAAAAAATTCACTGGAACTTTCTGCATTCTCCGCGATATCAC
>CAISJJ010000199.1 GCA_903885595.1 uncultured Bacteroidales bacterium | reverse complement strand
TTTTCCGCCAAAAAATAGCCTTGAATAAATTTCCATCCTTGTCGTCAACAAAATCAATTGAGGGATAGGCATCTAAGGCTCTGATAATTCCTGAACCATAACCGCGATAAGGTAGAATTTGATTAGCAAAGGATGCCAATATTGGGTTGCGAGCGTTAGAATTACCTGCCTTAATGTTTTCGATGGTCAAGTTATTGGGCAGATGTCCGGGACTGATAATTTCCACGCGGTCATCCAAAACGAAAACGCGAATCGGGGCGGAAATAAAATAATCGCGATGAACTAATGCGTTTGCAACAATCTCCTCCAAAGCAATACGAGGAATTTCAGGAGTCCCCAAACTATTTACTGTCTGCTCACCTTGAACATGATGAATATTCGCTTGAATAAAACTTATAGTTTGCTGAAATACGTCCGCAATTTTCCCTGTGATATCACGACTATCCGTATAGGTATCAACAGCGATACTTGTCCCAGGAAAACAGCCTGCTTTAACAATAAACGCAGGTAAACGAATGGAAGGCATTTTCGCAAACAACAAAGCTCCTGTTACGTTCAAAACGCCATTATTACCCAAATTCATGTTGTGAATAATTTGCGCTAGGGGAATATCCTGTTTTTCAAGCGGTTCACTATAGCGTTGTTGGAAATAAGCACGAAAGTAATCCATGTCTAAATCTGCAATGGTTAAACCGTTTGCAGGCGAGTCATCAGCATGTACCAAGCCTGACGATTGAAACAATCGCTGAATTTCCTCGCGAGAGGTTGCTCTGCGCTTATCGGAGCCACTTTTGACCCAAAACACGCCCGTATTGTCTTGGTATGGTTTATTGATTCCGGATGGCACCTCAATAATGAGGACTAAACCATTGTCTGTCATCATATTCTGGGTGGTTGGGTTGATGGCAGGACGGACATTCTGACTGGCGGCATTGGATATCAGTTGGTTCAATCTGGCGATGTCATCTACCGTTAATCCTGAAATATTCCCGTTATCCTCAACACCAATAAAGATCTGCCCACCTTTACCGTTACTGAAAGCCACCATTTCAGCGCTCAACGATTCGGCATTGTTGACGTTTTTCTTAAACTGATGCTGACTGTCTTCACCTTGTGCAAGAATTGTAAAAAACTCTACGATTTCCATATCTGGTAGATCTCCTTTCTGCGGTTGAAGGCTTCTCTTCCACCCTCCATGATTTCGACAATAGTTTTTTGTTGAGAGTGATCATCGATACCACCGCTCTGCACAGAAATAGAATAATCCCTGAAAGTACATGCATGTATTTGTTCGGCATCACCCAACACGGGAATGTTTGGATTATGTGTTGCAAAGATAAACTGAACTTTGGGCTTCATGTGACGAACCAGCTTAATAACATCTTCATATATGGTTTGGTTATCCAGATCATCTTCCGGCTGGTCAATAACAATCAGATCGTTCTCTCTCTGACTCAAGACAAACAAAATCAGCGCGGATGCGCGTTGTCCTAACGAATGGTGTTGTAGTTCTTTACCATGATAGGAAATAGTGAATTTGTTGGGTGTTTGATACGTTAACAGTGCTTTCAAGTTATTGAAGAATAAATCTGCGAATATTTGTGGATTACTGCCAAAACAGGCCTTTGCCTTAGTGAA
>CAISJJ010000198.1 GCA_903885595.1 uncultured Bacteroidales bacterium | reverse complement strand
TAAATCGTGCAAACCCTTATCAATTCCTGATCCAGATCTACAATTCCAGGGTAGCTTTTATCCTGAACATCATCAAAAAGGATCCTTCACAAAGTCGATTCGAACGCGGTTGGTACAACCGGCTGAACGCTTATTTATAAGCAGTTCTAAATTCTTGCTTCGTTGATCAATATTCAAAATTCAAATAACCCACCTATGAAAACCATCCTCTCAATCCTGATCCTCATCCTACTTTCAACATCCTGCTCCCCTACCCATCGCCTCAATCGCCTCCTGACTCTTCACCCAGAACTTAAGACCCCCGATACTCTGTTTATCCTTGACACAATACCCATCCCCCAGGCAGAAGCCGATACAATCCTGAATATCGACAGCATTCATGACACCATATATATCCATAAAGACCGGCTTGAAGTGGCCATTCATCGCCTTCACGATACTTTATTTATCCGCGGAAAATGCAAGGCCGATACCATCTATATCAATCGCCGGTTCCCCGTTGAAAAGATTAAGATAGTCCGGCCCGACAAACTTGACAACCTTATATCAGCCATCCCCTGGCTCGTTACCGGTATTCTTGCATTACTGGCCTTTGGATTTTTTTTCCTGAGAAACCGGAGGTAATTCATTAAACCATCTTGGCATTTCGCTCCGCATAGGCGAAGGTTTTCCGACCAAGCAACCACCTAACCAATCATTTACCGTTGCAGTTAATGATTAATTGCATCGCCGTTAGTGCCAGGTGATCTCCCGGAAACGATCACGTAAAAGCTTCAACTGTTGTATAAGTTGGTCGAATTCCGGAGCCTCTCCATAAATCATACTCTCCCCCATTACCTGGTAATCCCTTTTCCATGCCTCAAGCTGATGTTCAGGAGGAATAAAGTCAATCAGTGCCGGTTTGTGATGAGAATATTCCATGCCCCGGAGTGCGTTGAATTTTTTCCTGTGTTCCAAAATGACCTTGTACAATTCTTCATCCTGCAGGGCCCCAATCCCATGTTCCGTATCCATGAGCATGAAAAGATCATATAAATGGCGACTCATTCTTTCCAACTTTGCTGATCCTTCAGCTTTTAAAAATTCTTCATGCAATAGGAAAGCTTTTTCCAGAAAAGTTCTCTTCGGCAAAACAACCGGAATTGCTTTAGGAGAATCAGAAAATGGTTGGCCTTCAAATACCTTTGCAACTATTGATTGGATAGGTTTTTCTTCAAAGGGTTCCTTCAGTGAACGAGCGCCTACTTCAATCAGCACCCTAGGCTGAATGTATTTTATCGCATCAGTTACAGAATTATATCGCAGTTCCAGAACAAGTGGATCCGTGTCGTGTGAAATTGATTCATTGGCAAGAAGATCAATATCTGTTATGCCTTTCCCTGCTATTTTACCGAGTAATCCTTTGCGGAAATCATTACTTATAAAAGAAAATGACGCCTTCCGCAGTTTCGCTACCTGAGTTTTGCTAATATCTCCTTCAAATGGCCCCAGGAAACCCCTGTCCAAAGCCAGGTCAATGTCTTCCGAAAACCGATCGATAAGATTCCACCCTTTGCTCAACGAGGTTCCACCTTTAAATACAATATGCCGCGAGTAAGGTAGTTCGAAAATCGTTTTCAAAACCAGGGTCACCCACCAATCTTTTTCGATTGCCGATTCAGGTAAACCAGTCTGATTTCCTACCTGATTGAATATCTCTTTCTTCCTTGAAATAGATAATTTGTAAAAGTACTCCATAACCTATAAGCTTATTCTGATTTCAGCGTCTCCAACATGATCTTCCCGATCCAGGCAGGAGCTAACCGGCTGTCATGGATTAAGGCATCCTGGCTTTCATTCGCAAGTACCCTATTAATTCTGTTTAATTGGTTCTGGGTTACGTTGTTTCGGCCGATTATTCTTAAAGCCTGAATAACGAGTTCGCATACCCTGCTTTTAGCCGCCAGGTTCTTTGGAGTGGTTTTTTTGAACTTGATTGTTCGTTTTCCCAACTTAATAGTGCGGGGAGCCCCATCAGTGAGGTAAACGATTTTCATCGGCACCTGGGTTGACAATCCCAAACTATTCATTGCCTGGATACCTGTCGGGACGATCCTGGCTTTATCTCGTTTAGCAATGGCATTAGCAATTTCGTCAATCGATGGATTTAGCATGCCCAGTTCCTTATCCAATTTGGGATACAAAAAAATACCTGGTGCAAGTCGTGTTAACACCGATTTCTTTACCAGTCTGTGTAAGGCTTGCCTGATGGCATCCTGACTACCTGACAACATAAAGTCTTCCGGGAAAATTATTTTTCCTCGCTTAAATCTTGATATCTTCGTGTATATCTGTTTATCAATTGATTCCATAATAATACAGATCTAATTTTGTCACAAATTTAGCATATATTTGTGACACTTCTGATTAAAAAAGTAATCCTTATACTTATTCATTATCCCATTTGTTAAAAATCAACTGTTGAGCCAAGTGAATCTCGTTACAGAATGTCAAATTGCTTTTATTTCGGTTTCCGTAAATTCTTAACAGGTTTTTTTGTCGATTCAGGTTTTTTAGCATTCTTTTTTTTCGCTACTGGCTTTTTTTCGTTGAATACTTCCATAGCCATATCCAACTCCTCATCAACAATCTTGGCATAAACCTGCGTTTCTTTGATGGTGGCATGGCCAAGCAATTTGGATACATACTCGATCCTGATCCCTTTTCTTAAAGCGCGTGTGGCAAAAGTATGACGGGCAGTGTGGAAACTTATCTTTTTTTCTACTTCGGCCTTATTTGCAATGATCTTTAACCGTTCATTGATCTGGGCAGTGGCCGATGAAATGGCTCCGGTAACCTGCTTTGGATTGTCAAAATCAATATTTGACCGGAGTATGGAGAAGATCAGGGAGTCGGGTTTGCTTTCCGCTGTCTGATATTTTTTAAGAATTTCCAGTGCCTTTTCCGGCAGTTTGATATGTAGCTCTTTCCCTGTCTTGAGCACCTTGAAATGCTGCCGTTCCCCATCAAAATTTTTCCATCGGAGCAGGAGCAGGTCCGACACCCTGATCCCTCCGGCATAAGCCGAAAAGACGTACATATCCCTTACCTCTGCCAACCTTGAACCAGGTTCAAGCGCTAGTTTTTCAATCGCCAGCAACTCATCCTCCGCCAGGTAGTCTCTTTTGGTGGGCTCATTTTTCAACCGGTAAGAGTAAAAAGGATAATCATTCCGGTTCATCTTACCTTGGCGGATGGCATCATTCAGCATTCTTCTGATCAATTTCATATTGCTAGTGATGGTGTTTGTTTTATTTTTAAGGGTTCCGGCAAGATAATCGTTGAACTTAACAAGAAACTCTACATCAATATCCGTGAGAAACAGGTTTTCATGACCCAGGTAAGTCTTTAGTTTTTCCTGAATAGATTTTATCCTTTTGGCCATATTGATATGACCGGCCTTTTCTATCGCCTCCTGATGTGCCTTGGTAAATTCAAAAAAGTTCACAGCAGCGCCACCCATGATTTCGGTTTTGATTTTTTTCCCGCTGGGCCGTTTCTGTTTGGTTTGAAGTTCAACCATCTTTGCTTCGGCTTCCGCCACCTTTTTTGCAATAAATGCATTCAACCGGGT